>NZ_JYOQ01000136.1:0-4972 GCF_000960545.1 Vibrio sp. S457-15
TGCCAATTTTGAATTTTTACCACGCTAGTTAACACTGAAATTGAACGTCGATACGACAATTTCAACTTTGAGCTTTTACCACTAGATCTTGCGATATAGCTGCGTTTTTCCTCTTGCAAACTAACGCCCTGCTAAGGGGTGAGCAACGCAATACCGAAGCCGCTGCATACCACCTTAATCACTAAAACCAACGCATAGTAAAAATGCCACGCGTTGCGAATCCCTCTTGAGCAGTTTGTTAGTTTGCAAACCCAAAGCGTTGATTTTAAGTCATTTTAAACTTTGCAAACAATAAACTTTATGTGTTTTGATGCATTTAAATCAAGCGTAGTCTCAAAGCGGCTACTCAATGAAACCACGTGGAACAAACAACGCCGCAGAAAACGAACTCACAACACCAAAAAGCGCTTTTGGAAAACCAATCTCACAATGCGGACTTTCAACAAAGCCACTGAAACCACATGAACTTACCACACCATAGAAAACGCCATTTCAGCGAGTAGATCGGCTTTTGCACCAACAAACTCAACGAGCAGATTTTCAGCAAAAAAGTTCGACTCAGGTAACCCAAAAGTCGCCGCACCAAAAAACAAATCAACCGTTGAAACGATGCCAATTTTGAATTTTCACCACGCTAGTTAACACTGAAATTGAACGCCGATACGACAATTTCAACTTTGAGCTTTTACCACTAGATCTTGCGATATAGCTGCGTTTTTCCTCTTGCAAACTAACGCCCTGTTAAGGTGTGAGCAACGCAATACCGAAGTTGCCGCATACCACCTTAACCACTTAAAACAACGCATAGTGAAAATGCCACGCGTTGCGAATCACTCTTAAACAGTTTGTTAGTTACTGGTGATCACAGAATTTAGATACCACTGTTTATTAAACTCTGAAAGATCTTCCATTTGCTTTCCCAAAACTCCTAACATTCCACCAGTCCAAGTTGGAAACGCTTTCCTTCCATCGAGGTTATAAACGTTTTGGGGTAACGTTCTTAAGGTATAAATTGGGTTTTGAGTTCCGTATTCCTTACCAGTTAATCTGAAAAAATCCCCTTTTAGCATGAATTTTTCGCTACCATTGTGAGCTAAGATTATGCTTTCAAAATCTTTGTCTTTTAAAGCTTCTGATGACTGAAGTAATACTCTCGATACATCCATCGCACTTTTATCAAGTGGTACTTCTCTGAGGTCGAAGACCAATTTTTTTGGATTTACATACCACTCATAGTGTACATAAACCTCAATACCATTATTGCGAACATCAATGCTGATTTTATTTGTTACTTTACTTTGTAACATGAAGTAATTTGCGGAACCGATTGAAAGCAACAAAATAAAAATAATTGCCAGAACTTTTCTCATAGCTTTATATCACCGATAATATTATAGCGTTTATTTAATGGCATTTTTGACTTCGTACGCAGCCATATTCCACGAACCATAGCGAGATAGAGCTCTACCGACAATATTATTTACTTGCTCAGCATCATACCGCTCTCGGTAATACATAACATCTTTGATACCTTCAATCTCTTGTTCTAAACAGTAAGCTAGCATTCGAGTATCAACTACCGAACGTTTAGTCCACTTCTTTGAACAATAAGGATATGCTATCTGGGAATAAAATTCCTGATCTATGTATTTATGGTACTGTTTCACATCTTCGTACCCTTCCATCTGCCCCTCTATACAGTAGTCATACATACGATTATCAAGTTCTCCCCTCTTAGTCCATTTTTCGCTACAAATGACGTGAGAATCTTGAAAATACAGCTCTCTAGACTTTAGTTTCAAAGTTTCGGATAAAACTGTGTTTGAATGAATGCAGGCGAATACTGCAAAGGCATAGAACAACTTCTTCATAAGGCTTATCACCATATTTTTGATTTAACTTTATGATAATAACACTTTACCGAATTACATACTTCGACATGAATCATGTTGAAGTAACTAACGCCCTGTTAAGGGGTGAGCAACGCAATACCGAAGCCGCCGCATACCACCTTAAGCACAAAACGCAACGCATGATAAAAATGCCACGCGTTGCGAATCCCTCTTAAACAGTTTGTTAGCTGACAATTTCACCGAGTGCATCTATCCATTGCTCTGGCTTCGCTACAATAAACTCGTAACACGTATTGTTGGCTAGTGTTATGCGAAATGCATCCGTAGTGATTGGAATTACACCACCACCTTTGCCCAAGCACTTAGCTACGGCAGCAATGTCTTGGCACTTTAATTGATATGGACCAAAACCCAACTTTTCGTTGTACGGAATAAAAACTAACTCCGACTCCGTTAGTTCTAATTTCCCATCTGCTTTAGTCGCACCGACTTGAATTGTAGCTGTTGAAGACTTAATTACTATATCAGACATGACGTACCCTCTTCCTTGATTTACTTTTGTCTGCTAACGCCCTGTTAAGGTGTGAGCAACGCAATGCCGAAGTCACCGCACACCACCTTAAACACCTAAAGCAACGCATAGTAAAAATGCCACGCGTTGCGAATCACTCTTAAACAGTTTGTTAAATTTTCAAGTTGACTATTGTCGCAAAAAAATCATCTGGAGATTCCCAACCGAGTAGTTCAACAAAATTTGAAGCGATATTCACTGGCACACCAGATTTATCTATAATAACAAAATGGATATACGGTTTATGTAGTGCAGAGTTACACTCAAGCTCATTTATGATACTCAATGTAGGCTTACGTAAATTAGAGCCATCCTCTAAGTGGTTATAATGATTTCTGCCCGCATAAATAATTAACCCTTCAGGTACTCCTCGGATAGTGCTTCCTACGGCATATTTATAGTACCTAGGGAATGGTTCAAAGAACTCGGGTGAGTGATCATTCTGTGAATATAGTTCTATCCCTTTACAAGCAATTTGAAGTAACGAACCATCAATTACTGACATAGCAAAGATTTCATTAGAAAACTGCTCCCTCGCCTTTTCAGAATGATTGATATGCTCCTTAACTAAAGGAGATGATTCCCAGATATCCTTTTGATAGTCAATCTGTTCTCTTGTATTACTAGAGTTATAAACAAAAACTGGTCCAATAGAGCTTTTAAACAATTCGTTAATCAGATTTGGATAACTTTGTCGTGCCTCGAATAACTTTACTACTGCGCTTTCAACAGACTGAAGATAGCTATTAATCAAAATTTGCCCTCATGAAATTTAACGCCGCGTTAAGGGGTGCCGGCACGCAATACATAAGCTTCTGCAAAGCACAGTAATCACCAAACTCAACGCATACTAAAAATGCCACGCGTGCCAAATCCCTCTTAAACGCTTTGTTATACGCATGAACGTTTAAGCCAAGATTTTAGACAAGCCCCACTTTGAAACCATGATCTTTATGTGCTTTGATGCACTCAAATCAGGCTTAGACTTGCAGCAACTTGCCACTGAAACCACTTGGAACAAACCGCGCCGCAGAAAACGGACTGGCAACACCAAAAAGCACTCTTGGAAAGACAATTTCACAATGAGGACTTTCCACAAACTCACTGAAACCACGTGAACTCACCACACCAGAGAAAGCGCCCTCTCAGCGAGTAAATCCGCTTTTAAAAAGATAAAACCACAGAGCTGAATTGCAGCGAAAAATATCGCCTCGTTTTGCCCCGCGCAGTCCGCACCAAAGAAGAAAACCATCGACAAATGACAGACCAGAACTGAACCGAGAATCAGAAAAACGAAACTACAATTTGTGATGAGAACTACCTGAATTCAGCGCCGAAAATCAGGAATATTGCCCTGAAATTTTAGACTTTCTTCATCTAGCGTATAACGCCCTGTTAAGGGGTGAGCAACGCTACCACCTAACTTAAAAATAACGCTATAAACACATTACCCAATTTAGAGACAAAAGTCCCAAGCGTTGGGAATCCCTCTTGAACAGTTTGTTAGTTGCCAAACCTAAAGCTTTGACTTGAAGTTGATTGCCGCTTTGCCAGCACTAGCTTTACGTGTTTTGGAAAACTTAAATCAGGCGTGGTTTCAAAGCGCCTGTCACTGAAACCACTTGGAACACAAAACGCAGTAGAAAACGGACTAACAACACCAAAAGCTCTTTTAGACAGACAGTGTTACAGAGCTGACTTTCAACAAATAAATCGGTTTCTGAAACAGAAAAACCAAACCATACAAGAAACCAAAGCGCCATTTTCACAAGCTCAAAGGTTAAGAATTGAAATATGAAACCGAGCCAAAAACACATGGGAATTAGCCCTAAACATTCTGCTGTAGGTACATTTTTCCTCGTTGGCAACTAACGCCCTGCTAAGGGGTGAGCAACGCAATACCTAAGCCGCCGCAAACCACCTTAATCACTAAATTCAACGCATAGTAAAAATGCCACGCGTTGCGAATCCCTCTTGAGCAGTTTGTTAGCTGTGTTTTACAACACGAGCTTTGCTCCCAACATACCAAGAGCTGCGATAGCTACCATCGTAAACCAAAGGTAAATCATAAAAGATAGGTATAATGAAAATAAACCTCTCACAGCTTTATCTATGTTTGCACCTTCATCGTGCTGTAAGAAGTACGCTAGTTCTGCTGTAGGTATTGATCCAGCAAAGCTCTTAAATTTGAACTTTACCATCATCAAGCCCATTGAGACTGGAAGACTAGATACTAATAAAATGATTCCCACCGAAATCCAGACATTCTCAGGGGATTCATTACCTAAAACTACTGCTGCTCCAATCAACACTAAAAGCATTCCCAGAAAGCCCTTAAAAGATGACAACAATGAGTCTCTTGTTTTTATATACAGCCAGAATAGCGGCTTATCGAATTTTCTCATTTTTTCCTCAAACAGCTAACGCCCTGTTAAGGTGTGAGCAACGCAATACCGAAGCTCCTGCATACCACCTTAAACACCTAAACCAACGCATAGTAAAAATGCCACGCGTTGCGAATCACTCTTAAACAGTTTGTTATGCGATT
>NZ_JYOQ01000137.1:0-380 GCF_000960545.1 Vibrio sp. S457-15
ATAATCCATTTTTAGGTTTGAGAGGGGTGCGGTTGAGCCTTCAACATGAGCCATTGTCTACCGCGCAACTTCGAGTCATTCTGAGAGGTTTTCACGAGCAACCGAATATTCAATTGATGATACCGATGGAGGCCCAGGTTGCAGAAGTGAGAATAGTAAGAGCGCTGTTGGCACATCACGCCAACCAACTTGGCTTGGCGGCGACTCATTTGCCTGTCGGTATTATGATTGAAGTACCAGACGCGGTATTAAATGCTGACGCGTTAGCCCAAGAAGGCGACTTTTTCTCCATCGGTACCAATGACTTGACTCAATATGTTATGGCAGCCGATCGCGGCAACGCCACCGTTGATGTAATGGTGACTTCCTTTGAACCCATG
>NZ_JYOQ01000138.1:0-375 GCF_000960545.1 Vibrio sp. S457-15
GAGAGCAAGAGCTAGCTGCTGAAGTAGCCAAACTCAAAAGACAGTTGGCAGAACAAGCAGAAGAGCTAGATATCGTAAAAAAGGCCGCCACCTACTTCGCGAAAAATCTAAAGTAGATTGCTATGAATTCATGCTTGAACACTTGCTGTGCTTCAGTGTTGTCCGCATGGTTAAGGTATTCAGGGTTTCTCGAAGTGGGTTTTATTATTGGATTAAGCATCGCCACAAGGGTATTCAACGCGAAGCAACTCGCCAAGAGTTTGATGCAAAGGTTAAAGATGCTTTTGACAACAGTAAGGGGCGAGATGGTTCAAGGCGCATCCAGAAAGAGCTGGCTGAGAACGGTGATAGCCATAATGTGAAAACCATTGCAGC
>NZ_JYOQ01000139.1:0-1238 GCF_000960545.1 Vibrio sp. S457-15
TACAATGCGAAATGAACATGTCAATCCAGCGCTTTTGATCTAAAAATATATCTTCGAATTGCGAATTTGTTATTGTCATAGAACCCTCAAAATTATTTACATATTGTTAATGATTGGTATAACGCCCAATTAAGGGGTGAACAACGCTACCACCCACACCTAAAGCATTGTGCCATAAACACTAAGTTTGAAGTAGAAGCAAAAATGCCAAGCGTTGTGAATCCCTCTTAAATTGCTTGTTATGTGTTGGTAATAATATGTGATAGTTTTTCAAATTCTAGATCTTGAATTTCTAAGAATAGCTTTTTACTAAAAGTAATATTTGTGGATACTCCAGTATCAACTCCGTTATCAATTGGAGAGAACCAGTTGATTTCTAGAGACTTAAAGAATTCACTCAAAGCAATATCAAATGTCAAAAATTTAACAAAATAGTTTGTGCCAACATGGGCTTGAACATAGAGTACTCTGGTCAAACATATCAAATCACTCAGGCTATTATACGCAGCTTCATCAGCTTCTTGTTTTGACATGTTTGGTTTGGATTTTAAGATTTTTATAGCTGAGTGATTGCCATATAAACTAGCTAAAGCACATACGACAATTAAATGACCTTTGGGTACACCAAGCGATTTGGATTCCAAAATAATATTTCTCGCGCATTCGAGACGCTTAGCACGTTTTACGGGCTGGTATAGAATTCCTTGAACATATTTTATAAACTTGATGTATATATCCCAATTAAGTTCCTTCCCTTCAACATGCCCGAAGCATTTTCCTGTAAACTCTTTGTTTTCAACAAAAAAACCACCATCAGTTCTTGCTTTTTTATAAAATCGTTCGAGATACGGTAAGTCCTTTTCAATTGAAAGTTCGATCTGCTCACAAGTCTCCAATCTCTTACTTTGTCCTTCTCTAACTGATAGCATGCCACTAATAAAGTTTCCCTTTTTATCAAGGCTTTTCAGCTTGCTTAGCTTTTTCAAATCAACATTGACACCATCAGCACTTTTTTTTATCTCTGATAACGCATTTCTATCTAATAAATATATTTTTTCCATCTAATACTACTCAAATATTGATTATCTAAACGTGGGGTACTCGGGACACATAACGCCCTGCTAAGGGGTGAGCAACGCAATACCGAAGCCGCAGCAAACCACCTTAATCACTAAATTCAACGCATAGTAAAAATGCCACGCGTTGCGAATCCCTCTTGAGCAGTTTGTTAGTAGCGA
>NZ_JYOQ01000140.1:0-608 GCF_000960545.1 Vibrio sp. S457-15
GGTTGTTACTACCTAATCTGGGCTTATCGCAAGTTACTACGTCTTTCATCGCCTCTGACTGCCAAGGCATCCACCGTGTACGCTTAGTCACTTAACCATACAACCCGAAGGAGTTTCGAGTTGATGAACAAGTCACCAAAGTTGTCTGCAATTTTTATACATGATGCAGACTCGATTTTGCCGGACTCAAATTCCAAGAACACTTGAATGTGTTATTTTGGTGTTTGTCCTAAAGACAAACATTGAGAACTTTACAAACAACAATAAATTGTTGTTTTGTCAGCTTTCCAAATTGTTAAAGAGCTAATCACTTCTAATGAAGTAACCATTTTTAAAAGCACTCATCGAATGCGCTTAAAGATGGTGGAGCTATGCGGGATCGAACCGCAGACCTCCTGCGTGCAAGGCAGGCGCTCTCCCAGCTGAGCTATAGCCCCATCAAGGTGTCGATACTGTATGCCAACTCCCTAAAAGGAATTGGTGGGTCTGAGTGGACTCGAACCACCGACCTCTCGCTTATCAGGCGAACGCTCTAACCACCTGAGCTACAGACCCAGTATCGTCTCTTTTACATAAACCGTATCAATCTGTGTGGACACTCATCGTGA
>NZ_JYOQ01000015.1:0-398 GCF_000960545.1 Vibrio sp. S457-15
CCTCTATACTTAGGGCTAATTGCCGACTGCAACAAAATACATTAGTGTGAAACCTCTGCTGCCTGTATGTATTGCTCATCGAAATAAAAGTTGATCCAGTTTTCTGGTTAACTATTTGTTAAATCATTAAAGTGAGTTTTCTTGCAAAGCATAAGAGCCACGATGTTTTGATGGCAAATAATTCTAAAAATGACTTCTTTCAGGCTAAATGACTGCAATCAAGGCGCTGACATGCCGATCCAAAGCTTTATTCCCCCTCACCGAATTTTAATGGGCCCTGGTCCTTCCGATGTTTATCCGCAGGCATTGCAAGCCCTTAGCCGTCCAACGGTTGGTCATCTAGACCCTCTGTTTATCGCGAGGATGGATGCGCTTAAACAGCTGTTGAAATACGCTTT
>NZ_JYOQ01000141.1:0-394 GCF_000960545.1 Vibrio sp. S457-15
ATCTCTGCTTGTTGTTTGTTTTCACGCAAATCTTGCAACAGCAGCATCAAGGCGGTGTGCCCGTTGTGCTGAAGCAGTGTTGATTCTATTAAACAATCGATGGTTTCGCCGTGGCTGTCTAGCATCTGTGCTTCAAACTGATTGCGGCCATGTTGAAGCTCTCGATACATTGCATCAACACGACACGCATCAGCAGTCGTAGGGCAGAGCGTGTCTAATGACTGCTCAAGAAGCTCGGACTTTTTATAACTCAGTAGTTCAAGCGCTCGATGGTTGGCGGCGACGATTTCGCGTTCAATAACGATCAGCATGCCCAACGATGAGCTGTGGTAAAGTGCGCCGAATTTCTCCATGGAGTCTTTCAGCTGTAACTGAGTCATAGACGTGTTTTCAG
>NZ_JYOQ01000142.1:0-230563 GCF_000960545.1 Vibrio sp. S457-15
AACGCTGAGCGGTCATCGCTGATACGTTAGTGTTTACATTCACTGCCATGGTGATTTCTCCAATTGATTTTCCGATGTAGCGGTTTCCGACGTCTCGGAAAACCAAGTAGTTCTCTCAAAGTTACTTCTATTAACGACACCAAATTCAGAAGCTTTAGAAAAAAAATTAAAAAAATAACATAGCGAGATTTGGCTAAAAAAATTGAAGAAAAGTCAGAAAAAGTGCTCAAGTTTCTACAAATTGAGCCGAGAGGGCTAAATTGTACAGAAAAACATCAAAAACAAGAGATAAGGAAATGAATAGAGAAAATAAAAGAAGGAAAATGCAGAAAAGAAAAAGCCCCTTTTCCTTTGAGAGAACTGGGGCTAGGTTGGTCGCCAGAGCCTATGTGGAGATCAAGAGAAATTAACACATTTCCGGCATACCGGGTGCAACTCTACATTGAAAATGATTGGCAGGTGAGAGATGAGAGAGCCATTCATTCTATTATAAAGTTGCTTGCCAAAAGCCCGCATTCCCATCCACGTCTGAATGTATTGAATACAGGCTAGAGGATACCAATCGTAGTAAATAACTGCTCACCCTAGCTTGCTAAAATGCTCGATAATTATGTTAAAGTTTTTGACTGTAGAATGACTACTTATCGAAAAACTTTGCCTCGTTCTCAAGCATTGAATCTACGCTATTTCTGAACTTTTATTCACTGTAATTGGTATAAACTACTGCAATAGTGACATTGCAGAGTTTGGCAACTGTTTCGCTTGAGCAAGAATCGAAGTACCTGCTTGTTGCAAAATTTGTGCTTTGGTCATTTGCGTTGTTTCTTTCGCAAAGTCCGTGTCTTTAATTCGGCTGTTCGACGCGTCAACGTTTTCTTGGATATTTGCCAAGTTGTTGATGCTGTGGCTCAGACGGTTTTGTTTCGCACCAAGATCCGCACGTTGTGAATCCACGTATTTCAGTGCAGAGTCCAGTACAGAAATCGCGTTCTGAGATCCTTGAACCGTTGTCATATCAATATCTTGTACTGATGTTCTTACTGGCTCATCGCTTAGGCCTAGCTCAGAAGCAAGACCACCAGAGATCGAGATGTCACCCTGAACGTTTGGATGAGCAACAAAAATTTGCAGCTTGCCATCTTCGCTTACAGACGCGTTGATCATGTCTGATTGACCATTGATGTACGTTGCTAGCTCTTCGATGTCATCACCCGCTTTCGCGTTGATATTTATTTCTAGATCATCAACATTACCATCTTCGTCTTCACCCATGCCAGGAAGCGTGATTTTTAGATCGGCTTTAGTTGGATCAACACCCCAATCTTTACCTTTTCCTACTTCAGAGAAGAATGTCACACCGCCCATACGAGTGTCATCTGCACGAATACTAGTTAGACCCATGATCATCGCTTCACCAGAGCTCGCACCGATTTGGAATGCCGCTTCACCGAATGAGCCGTTCAATAGACGACGACCACCGAATGATGTGGTTTCTGCGATACGGTTCAGTTCGTCAACCAACGCCATTGATTCTTCGTTGATTGCCTGACGCTCAGCTGGAGAGTTAGTACCGTTTGATGACTGGATAGCCAAGTCACGCATACGCTGCATCACTGACGTTGCTTCGTTCATCGCACCTTCAGCCGTTTGAGCGATAGAGATACCATCGTTCGCGTTACGCATTGCCACATCAAGACCACGAGACTGTGCCGTTAGACGGTTAGAGATCTGTAGACCTGCTGCATCGTCTTTTGCACTGTTAATTTTGTGACCTGATGATAGACGCTCCATCGAGGTATTAAGCTCGTTGGTCGCTTTATTTAAGTAACGCTGCGCGGTCATCGCGGAGACGTTAGTACTAACTGTTACAGCCATTTTGCTCTCCTTTTGAGTTCGCAAGCTTTTGCGAAGCGGCCAGCTTTACTCTCATTTGGATAAGCACTGACCGTAAAAATTACTTGCTAAATCTGCCTTTAACGCAGGGTTTAGAATCTCGAAATCTGTTCTGACATTATTCAATACAATTTGTGTGCCAACTTATTTAAGATATCGATTCCAAATTAAAATAGATAAATAAACAATAAGTTAGATAACACACTCGCTGTTTTCGACCTCTTTCTCTATGCGATGAAGATATTTTCACACCAAGAGAAGTTTGCCGCTCACATTGCCACCGGTGCCTTTGCCGCATTCGGTAAAAACATGCCGCTCACTCACCTCAACGACTTTTGAAATTTCTCGCACTTAAGGCTTGGCACATAAGGCATCAAAATCTCTCGTTGTCGTTATTCGCCGCTGGCCGTCAAATCATTAAATGTAGTTAAACAATGTCAGGTCTTTTGTTTTGCCAAAAGCTTGTTGCGAGGCCTGTAATGCACGCGAGTTCTCACTGAACTCGATCACGGCTTTGGAGTAATCCAAATCCTCAAAATTGCTCTTTGCTTTTGCCAAAGACAAGTTAAAGTCTTCGTGGTTTTGCTCTTGAATATCGAGCGTGCTCAGCCTTGCACCCACGTCGGTTCGAGCTTTGTTCAAATGGATGAACGCAGCTTGAAATTCCTCAGTCATTTGGTGCAACTTCGCGGTCGCTGATGTATCGGAAACGGATTTATCCGACCAAGACATCGCTTCCTTAAAGGTATCGAAAATACTGAAGGACTCACGCTTTTCGATGCCGATGCTGTCTCCAGGGGTAATTTGCCCTTTCACATGCACTTTAAGTCCTTTGTACTCGATGCCTTTTTCTGGCGAAAATTCGTCAGCGTCCACCACTTTGCCGTTTCGCTCCAATTGGTAGCCAAACTTGCCGTTATTCATATCGACAAACGTCACGCGATAAGAAGCGGTGTCCTTCGCATCCACATTGGTTGCTTTGCTTAGCAGTAAGTCAGAACCGCTTTGTAAATCGTAACTAGGCTGGTAATCACCAAACGGGTTTGGGATTTCCATGAACAGTTTGCTACCAGGATCGTTCATCGGCATATCCAGCATGCTGGACACTTTCATTTTGCGTTGGTAATCATCACCAGCGTATTGCACGCTGCCATCTTTATCGCGATAAAATGGCTGGCTTTTCGGCTTTGTCCCCGCAAACACGTAGTTGCCCGATTCATCTTGCGCATTCACTAAGTTAAGGAAGTTATTTGCAATTTCTTCCAACTCACGCTTTTTCGCTTGTCGGTCTTCGGCAGAAAACGCACCGTTGATCATTTCCATGGTGAGACGTTTCGATTCATCAGCGAAACTTTCTGCGTTCGCGATGTTCACTTCGTGGTTTTCTAAACGGTTACGCACCAACACAATCGAACTTAAATATTGCTTTAACTGCTCTTGCTGCTGGCCAATATTCTGAATGTAATGCGCAGCCAGCGGATCATCACTTGGTTTAAGCAGCTTCTTACCTGAGGCAAGTTGCTCTTGGTTGTGATGGATCTTGTTCTCTTGGCGACGCAAGTCATTTTGTACAGACTGATAGTTATGGAAACTAGAAATTCGGGTTAACACTTATCTCTTCTCCTTACCTCAGTTGCAAAATGGTGTTGAAGGTGTCATTTGCCGCCTGCATCACGCGTGATGAAGCCATGTAAGCTTGTTGAAACTTCATCATGTTGGCGGCCTCTTCATCGAGGTTCACACCCGCAATCGATGCTACACGTTCTTGTGCGGCTTCATGCTCTAAACGCGCAACCGATGCTAAGCGGTTAGCCGTTGCCGATTTCAAACCCACTTCAGTATTAAGATTGTGGTAAACGTCAATCAAGGTGCTCGATTTACCATCCATCATTTTGTTGGTTTGTAATTGCTGCATCTTTCTCAAGTTGCCGTTACCACCTTCTGACGGCACCAAGTTGGCCGTAAATTTATCGTTCAGCAGTGCGCCTTCTGTCAGTTCAAAGATGGTTGCATCGCCATTTTTGTATAGCGGATGACTCTTCGGCACTGAGATTTCAATCAGCGGATCATCTTTGTCTAACGGATAAGAGTATTTATCAGACAGTAAGTTACCTTTGTTATCGGTAATCTTTAGCCACGCTTTGTCGTGCTTTTCATCGGGTGGCTGAACCGTTACTTCAAACTCTTTTACATCACCCGCTTCACGAATATTGAATTTCGCACTGCCTTGAGCAAACGTCGTAGACGCTTCATAACTTTGTGCGGCAATGGATTTAGCGTCGTTGGTTTCCATCTTGATGATGGCAGCACCACTGCGAGTAGGACGCAGCAGCACTCGTTCGCCAGCGGCAAGGCCTTCGCCGATTTGCACTCTCATGCCATCCAATACGAAGGTAGAATCCGACTGGTCTATATCTATCTGAACTTGCTCGCCTTTCGGTGTTGTCACGCTGTAGCGATCACCATCGAAGCGCAGCGCATATTCGCCACCTTTCAACGCCGAAATATCATCGACATAAACGGCAACGTCCGCTTTCGAGTTTGGTGCAGTAAACACTCGTGATTTAGCCACCAGCTCAGAATTCACATCGGTGAAAACGTCTTTACCGATTTTGCCGTTGAGATCCAAACCTTGCGATTGCAGTTGGTTGACCTTGTAAGAGAATCCGGTAGCTAAGCGCCCCATTTCATCCAGCAGCTGCGGAATGTGTTTGTCACGCATGTCGAGTAGCGCGCCGATTTTGCCGTCCATGTCGTCGGCCTTAATCGCTTTGATGCCATCGCCTTCGACCATCGCTAGACGTCGTTGGTGCACGTCTGGGTAGCCATCAATCATTTTTAATTGGCTTGCCTCTGTGCCCGACACCAAGGTATGGCCATTGCCGATGTGCACGTTGAAGCCTTCTGCGTTTTTACGTGGGGTCACAGTGACCTTAGTGTATTCCGACAGCTCGGTAATCAGCTTTTCATGCTGATCCATCAAATCGTTATGTGGACCAGGAGTGCGCATCATCAAGCGGTGAATGTCACGAATTTCTAGCGCCAGTTGGTTAATGCGCTCAATGCCCATGTCCAATTTTTTATTGGTTACGTCTGACTGCAGTCGCACCGTTTCGTGAAAGTCGTTTAATGTGTCTGAAAAGATTTTTGCCTTTTCCAACACAACTTTACGCGCACCTAAATCGTTTGGTGTGTCTGCCATGGTTTTCACAGCATCAAACCACTCGTTGAGGTTTTCTGGGATTTTCTTCGATGCAACAGAGCTCAACATACTAGAAAGCATGTCTAAGTTATCTTGGGTATCCGTTTTATTCGCATTGCTTGTAGAGGACAGGTTGAGTTCATTAACGGCAAATTGGTCCCACGAGCGGCGAACATTTTCCACATGCACGCCCATGCCGTAGGTCGAACCACCAAACATGCGTGGATCGTTGGTACCCTGAATCACTGACTGACGGCTGTAACCTTCTGTATTAACATTAGAAATGTTATGACCAGTAGTATTTAACTGCCTCTGAGCAGTAAGCACACTTTGAGTACCTACATTCAGAAGATCTGACGCCATACCTGCCCCCAAAAACGAAATAAGATCGGTAAATACCGATCACCTAGACAAGTAAAAGCAAAAGATGTGCCAAGTGGAATTTAGAGTAGTAAATTCAGGTAAAATAAAGGCTTGCACGATGGCAAGCCTTAATGATTCGCGTACGCTGTAACCCCAAAAGGTTACATACTTTCGATTTTCTGCTTCACTTGCAGAACTTTGTCGGCGTAGGTTGGATCCGTCGCATAACCTGCTCGATGAATACCGCGAATAAAGGATTCAGAATCTCCACGTTGCTGCAATGCCGTCTCGTAACGTGGGTTGTCATTCAAGAAACGGACGTAGTCGTTGAAACTATCTTGATAGTTCGAGTAAGAACGAAACGCTGCCGTCTCTTTCACTGGCGTATTGTCATGAAATTCCAATGTTTGCGTGGTGACTTTATCACCTTGCCAGCTTCTGTCTGCTTTGATGTTGAACAAGTTGTTACTGCTACCACGAGCATTTTGCACCACTTTTTGTCCCCAGCCAGTTTCCAGAGCTGCTTGAGCAAGAAGCAATGATGGTTCTACACCCAACGCTTTCGCCGCCTTTTCAGCGTATGGCTTCATGGAGTTCACAAAGGATTCTGGCGAATCAAACTTAGCAGGAGTATGGTTGGTACGGGAAAGTTCGCCGGACTCAATCAATCGCTTTTCAATTTCACGCGCTTTTTTCGGGTCCACACGACGATATTCTACGGCGCTGTTTGCCGCATCGCGCATTGCCGTTTCGCTCTTATCATTGCCTTGGCCAGCCGTCAGCTGTGCCACTATCATATCTGCCAAGCCCATAGAGCCATTTGCGCTCAGTTCACTCGCCATCTGCTCATCAAGCATCTGGCGGTAAAATTTCTCATTTTGGCTATTCATGATGTTCGACTCGAAGCCTTCGTTCGCTTCGCGCATCGACTTCAACATCATGGATGTAAAGATAGACTCAAACTGACGAGCAGCCGCATGCAGTGCTTCTTGCTCGCCACCTTTACCCTCTTTCACCGCTTTCTGACGCAGGCTATCGAGCGAGCTAATGTCGTGAATAAAACCGATATCGTTAGGATTCTTCATCATCGCAACCTCCTAACCATTAAATGATGATCAACTGGCCTTCGATGGCACCAGCTTGTTTCAATGCTTGTAAAATGGCCATCAAATCAGAAGGTGCTGCGCCCACTTCATTCACCGCACGTACGAGGTCATCCAGCGTCAAACCCGGCTCGAATTTGAACATCTTGCCTTTTTCTTCCGTCACTTCGATATCTGAATCGGGCACCACGACCGTTTGGCCGCCAGAGAAGCTGTTTGGTTGGCTAACGTTTAGATTTTCTTTGATGGCGACAGTCATGCCACCATGCGTCACTGCCGCAGGCTTAAGACGCACGTGTTTGCCAACGACAATCGTGCCAGTACGGGAGTTAACAATGATCTTCGCCGCGCCATCAGCTGGGTCAAACTCTAGGTTTTCAATCGCGGACAAAAACGCCACACGCTGGCTGACATCACGCGGGGCACGCACGCGTACCGACGTCGCATCGACTGCACTAGCCATTTGTGGGCCAAGGAAGTTGTTTACCGCATCCGCCATGCGTTGTGCGGTCGTGAAATCAGATTCAAGCAAGTTGAAAGTAATGTAATCACCACGACCGAATGGGTTTGGAATGTCGCGCTCTACCGTCGCACCACTAGAGATAAGACCAACAGTTGGGTTGTTACCAACAATTTTTGAACCGTCAGCGCCTTCAGCACTGAAACCGCTCACCACTAAGTTACCTTGTGCAACAGCGTAAACTTGACCGTCTAGACCTTTAAGGAACGTTTGTAGAAGCGTACCACCACGTAGGCTTTTCGCACTGCCGATTGACGATACAGTCACGTCCACTTGTTGACCCGGCTTAGAAAATGGCGGCAACTCTGCCGTGACCATAACCGCGGCAACGTTCTTGATTTTTGGTTTGGTACCCGGCGGCAGTTGAATGCCGAAGTTTTGCAGCATGGCCGCGAAACTTTGCTCAGTAAATGGGTTCGCTTCACCGGTACCTGGTAAGCCTGAAACCAAACCATAACCCACGAGTTGGTTGCTTCGCACGCCTGCCACTTGCGCGACGTCTTTGATTCGTGCGGCTTGGGCGGCTGTAGAAAACAGAGCAACGCTCATCAGTAATAAAACGATTCTTTTCATGCTTACTTAATCTCTTGCAGTCAATTTGCCGTCAGTACGGCGTCTTATAGCGCTACATTAAAGAATCGTGCCAAGAAGCCAGGCTCTTGCATATCTTGCGACAGACCGGTTCCTGAGTATTGAATTCTTGCGTTAGAAACACGATTTGACGCAATTGTGTTGTCGAAGTTGATGTCATCAGGACGAATTGTGCCGCTTAAGCGAATGTACTCGTCACCCGTATTTAGCGTCATCCACTTCTCACCACGGATCACGAGGTTGCCGTTTGCCAGCACTTCGATAACTTCGACCGTAATGTAACCACTGATGCTGTTACTCTGCTTCGCAGAAGAGTCGCCAGCAAAGGTGTTGGTGTTGTTTAAGTCATAAGAGAAGTTGTACTTGCCGCCTACTTTCAGCTCTTCACCGCCCACTTGTAACGGATCCATTTGCGCTTCGTTGGTTTTCGACAAGTCCGCGTTAGCGCTCTTCGTCGCACTGGTGGTTTCATCTAACGTGACTGTGATGATGTCGCCAATGCCGCGAGGTTTAGAGTCATCATACAAATCGGTAATGTGCTCTGGGCTAAACAGAGAACCCGTCGCCGCAGCATAATGCTCAGGCTTTTGTTTTGGATGGATTGGAGCCCACGCTGGATCACCAGCAACCGGATCATTTCTGCCACGCAGTGTATCAACGATGCCGCTACTCTCGTCTTTCGACTTATCGCCTTCAACCGCATCCACAACGGTAGTCGCTTGCGTCACTTCATCCGTTTCGATGGGTTCTAACATCGCACAGCCAGACATGGTTGTGATCAGCGCAAGTAAACAGATACGTTTCATTATGAGCTCCTTAATGGCTAACTTTTGCCGTTACAACTGCTGGTTAACGAAGCTCATCATCTTATCGACAGATGAGATCACTTTAGAGTTCATTTCGTACACGCGCTGAGCTTCGATCATGTTGACCAATTCTTCTGTCACGTTTACGTTGGAGGCTTCTAGCATGGATTGGCGAATTTCACCCAAACCGTCCAAACCCGGAACACCTTCTTGCGGGTCGCCACTTGCGCCTGTTGGCAAGTAAAGGTTCTGACCGATTGGCTCTAGGCCACCTGGGTTAACAAAGTCCGTAATAGTCAACTGACCAACGACTTGGTTATCTTGCTGACCACGTACGCGCACAGATACTTCACCGTCCGTACCGACAGTGATAGAAATCGCATCTTCAGGAATCACAATTTCAGGTTCTACTGGGTAACCAGAACCAGATGTCACTAGCGTGCCTTCACCATTTAGCGTGAACTGGCCGTTACGGGTGTAACCGATGTTGCCGTCAGGCAGAGTCACTTGGAAGAAACCATCGCCTTCCACCATCATGTCCAATGCGTTGGTGGTGGTTTGCGCATTACCGTGCGTGTGCACTTTTTGCGTTGCAACCACTTTAGAACCAGCACCAAGCATCAAGCCACTTGGCAGCTCGGTGTTTTGAGAAGACTGACCGCCCGGCTGGTTGATGTTTTGATAGAACAAATCTTCAAAGACCGCACGGCTTTTTTTGTAGCCCACGGTCGAGGCGTTCGCCAAGTTGTTCGAAATCGTAGCGATGTTGGTTTGTTGGGCGTCTAGACCTGTTTTACTTACCCATAGTGCTGGATGCATAGTGAACCTCTAACTCTGTTAACTCATACGAAGCAATGAATCTGAAGATTTATCCATCTCTTCAGCGGTGCTCATCATTTTGACCTGCATTTCGAATTGACGTTGAAGGTCAATCAGCGCGGTCATTTCACCTACGGCATTCACGTTACTACCTTCAATCGCACCAGTTTGGATGCTGATAGTGCCATCTGCTTCGTAAGGCTGGTTTGGAGTTTTATGGCGAAATAAGCCATTGGTGTCTTTAAATAAGCTTTGATCGTCAGTTTTCACAAGCTTGATACGATCAACGATTTGTAATTCTTCAGCCGGCGCACCTTGTGGAAGTACAGAGATGGTGCCATCACGACCGATTTCGATTTTGGAGAGTGGGATTGGCAGAGTGATTGGCGCATCGTTCTCATCCAAAACGGCATGACCGCTTGCGTTGGTTAGCATGCCATTTTGGTCAATTTTTAGGTTACCGTTACGGGTCAAACCTTCTTTGCCGGTGTGATCCAATACAGAAATCCAACCGCTGCCTTCGACGGTAATGTCTAAATCGCGACCAGTCGTGATCACGCTGCCTTGAGCAAAATTATGTCCCGGACGCTCTGTCATGCTAAACACGCGTGACGGCAAACCATCGCCATACGCTTGCATTGAGCGAGCCTGTGCTAAATCTGCACGAAAACCCGTCGTGCTGACGTTAGCCAAGTTGTTAGCACGCAATTGCAAAGCCTGCATATTTTGCTTGGCGCCACTCATTGCGAGAAACAGTGCGCGATCCATAATCTACTCCAAAAAAGTCTCTGTACTTCGGAGTAAAAGCAATAGTTATGCCAAGATAAAATAGGCTTATTTATCAAAAACTTGAATAAAATTAAAGGCAATCAAGAAGGATGTTCAATGAAGGAAAACTGCAAAGGGAGGCAAGATTTTGATCCATGTGGCGGCAACAGCGGCAAACCAGAGATCAAAGCATGCTTAGCCTGAACTGAGGTGTTTTCAGGCTAAGCATCAGATGAATGTCATGATGTTATCAAGCCAAGCGGCGAAAGCACGCCCAACTTGATGATGCAGATTATCGAATCTGCAGGATATTTTGTTGTAGCTGGTTATGTACTTCTAGCGAACGTGAGTTTGCTTGGAAGTTACGCTGAGCAGAGATCAGATCCACCAGCTCCTGAGTCATATCAATGTTTGACTGTTCCAGCATACCGTTGTTGATAGTACCGAAAGAGCCTTTGTTTGATTCACCCCAAATCTTGTCACCAGAGAACTGAGTTGAATCCCATTGCGTACCGCCCTTCTTATCCAGACCTTGCTCGTTAGGTACACGAACTAGCGCCACACGACCCAACGTTACGTTTTCACCGTTTGAGTAAGTACCCAATACGCTGCCGTTTTCATCAAAGTCAACTTTGGTTAGGAAACCCGTTGTCGCACCATCTTCATCGAACTTAGTCAGCTCAAATGGGGCGGCAAATTGTGTCGCAGCACCCAGACCAAAGTTAAGCGTCTGAGCAGGATCTGCACCATTCATATCAAGCGGCGTGGTGTTTGTTGCAGGATCACCCAATGCAACAGAAGTAATCGGGTTACCGCTGTTTAGGCTTGCCAACGTACCATCGTTGTTGAACTTCATGGTGTGACCAATATGACCTGTTGGTGTTTGCGCATCACCACCAGCAACGTTTAACGGCTTCTCACCACTCTTGTCTGTTACTGTGTAGTAAGTGTTCCACGTGTTTGGCTGAGTCTGATCTTTCAAGTAGTACGTTGTTAACTTGTAAGATTGACCCATCGAGTCATAAATGGTCGAAGAGGTTGAACGGTTGTATGTATCTGGGTCTGAAAAATCAAACTGAGTTGGATCTTTCAAATCACCATTAGCAGGTAAGTTCACGCCCACTTCAATGTTCGCTGTTTGTTTTGGCTTACCAAATTCCGCAGGAATATTGATTGGTTGTGGCTCGTAAGATGAAACCTCACCAGACTCTGGGTTTACTTGATAACCAAGTAGGAACTCATCGTTCGCGGTTACCATGTAGTTTTCTTTGTTCAAATGGAATGCACCGTTACGTGTCATTTCATTTTGTTGTGGGATAAGACGATCTTTCGCGACCGCGAAGAAGCCAGTACCCGATACACGCAAATCCATTGGGTTGTTGGTGTAAATGCTTGAGCCTTCGTGGAACTGTTGTGCCACTTGGCTTGCTTGTGCACCGCCACCCGGAGTGGTTTTCGCGTTAGTAAACAAAGAGTTTGAGTAAACATCAGCAAATTCCGCACGAGACTCTTTAAAGCCGTACGTGTTAGCGTTCGCAATGTTGTTACTGGTTGTATTTAAATCCAGTTGAGCCGCGGACAAACCGCTTAAAGATACATATGACATTCCAAAATCTCCTAATCTAGCGTGTTATGGATTACGCTTTGCCGACTTCCAGTACTTCTGCAAGTCGAACTGGTGATTCAAAACCAGCCAGATTGAGTAATACGTTTCCGTCACCTTTGCCCAGCAATACGCTGTTTACGTTGGCATAAGTAGACACTGGGAACTCTTGTGACTCCCCATCCACTAAACCAGACGCTTTCACTTTGTATTTGCCAGCAGGCAATGGATTACCGCTTTCATCATTACCATCCCAAAGTACGCGTGTGTCGCCGGCTGGTTTCGCACCTACCTCAAAAGTACGAACCAATTGGCCGGCTTCGTCTTCTACACGAACAAACAAGTTGTCGAGAGATTTCGAAAGCTTAACCATTGCCGCCATAGGCGCATCGTCTTGCTTCACACCCGCCGCACCTGGGACCAATACGTCGCGCCCTACCAAAGAGGAAGCTTGCAACGCTTGGTTCGATGTCATTGACGAGTTCAAACTCTCAAACTGAGTGTTCATCTTGCCAATGCCATCTACGGTCGCAAATGACGCCATTTGCGCAATCATCTGGTCATTACTTACCGGCTTAAAAGGGTCCTGTTGAGACAATTGTTTCGTGAGCAACGATAAGAAGTCTTCCTGTTTTAGGTCCTGCTTACCTGTGCTCCCTTCCGCTTTTTTGTTCTCTTGAAGACTTTTAAGCTGGTCGATATAGGACAAGCCGCTTTGACCAACGTTGTTAATTCCGGCCATACGCTACCTCCTTATCCTTATTGACCCATCTGCAGCGTACGCAGCAGCATTTGTTTACTAGAATCAGCAACCTGCACATTCGTTTGGTATGCGCGAGAAGCCGAAATCATGTTTGCCATTTCTTCCATTACATTGACGTTTGGCTTGTAGATGTAACCTTCGTCGTTTGCAAGGGGATGATCAGGGTTGTACTCCGCACTAAGCGGCTTATCACTTTCTACAATTCCCAGAACTTTCACTGGCACAGTATCACCGCCACGCATGGCGTTACTTAACTCAGCACCAAATACAGCATGACGCGCTTTGTAGGTGTCTTTCGCAGAGCTGCTGACACTGTCGGCATTCGCCAAGTTGCTCGAGGTAGTATTCAGACGAACAGACTCAGCGCTCATTGCGGAACCTGTCACATTGAAAACGTTAAATAAGCTCATCTAAATTAATCCCCTTTGATTGCCTTGGTTAAGTTCTTGAATTTGCCGCCTAGAAAGTCGAGTGATGCTTGGTGTCTGATTTGGTTTTGCATAAACAAGTTACGCTCTAAATCCAAGTCAACGGTGTTGCCATCACCCGTGTCTGGTTGCGTAGGAAGACGATACAGTTTGTCCCCCATCAACGTTGTAGTGGCAGGAATATGCCGACCATCTGTTCGGCTAAGACCAATGCTTGCCCCAGATGTTGCCGCTTGTAATTCCTTGGCAAAGTCTAGACCTCTTGCTTTGTAACCAGGCGTGTTTGCTTGCGCGATGTTGGTGGAAATCACCTCTGCATTGCGCTCACGTACGCCCACCGTGTGCTGGTGGATGCCTAGTGCCTTGTCAAAAGATATAGCCATGTTTGCCTCTACAATTAAGAACTGACCGTTATTAATAACCAAATAGCAATTAGCGTGCCAAAAACCGGAAACGCTAAAACACCTATCAGCTATTGACGTTTTAGATTGCAATAAGCAAGCCAAAGTAACTGGAATGTCGTATCACTTCGCTTACTTGAATAAAGATACACCCTGCAGAGGGAACAGGGCAAAGTCCGACAACAGATTAGCGAGGGGAAACTCGAAATCTCATCTCATGTAGACAAAAGAAAGGATGCAGAAAAAGAAAAGCCTGACACGAGGTCAGGCTTTGTTTTCAAATAAGAGATACCGCTATTTAAGCTTGTAAATGATACCGGGATTACAGCGCACCATTTCAAATTTATCAGTCAGACCGGTTAACGACTCTGACGCACCCAGCAATAGGTAACCACCAGGGTTTAAACTACTCGCCATTTGGTTAAGCACTTTAGATTTCATCTCTGGAGAGAAGTAAATCAGCACGTTACGACAGAAAATGATGTCGAATTTACCCATCAGTGCGTAGCTATCCATCAAGTTTTGAGGACGGAAGTTCACCAAACGTTTAACGTTGTCTTTCACTTTCATACGGCCATCGCCTGCATCTTCAAAGAAAGTGCGGCGACGCTCAGGCGAAAGACCACGACCTAAAGCTAGGTTGTCATACACACCTGCACGACACATTTCGAGCATGCTTGCAGAAATGTCCGTCGCTGTGATGGAAACACTTGGCAGCAAACCTGGCTTACGCTGTTGCGTTTCCAGAATTGTCATCGCGATTGAATAAGGTTCTTGACCAGATGAACTGGCCGCAGACCAAATTTTAATTGGACGTTTATTTGCCGCAACTTCTGGCAATAGTTTGTCAGCTAAAACCGTGAACGGATAAGTATCTCGAAACCACAATGTTTCGTTAGTCGTCATCGCATCCACAGCAGCAATACGCAGTTCACGATTGCGGCCAGCAACAACATCGCGCAGCAAATCAGACAACGACGCAAGCTTGAACTTAGTCACTAGAGGACTCAGTCGGCTGCGCACGAGGTATTGTTTGCTATCGCCTAATACGATGCCACATTGCGATTCTAGAAAACGGCTAAAGTCACGATACTCTTGATCACTGATTGTAATAGCAGTCATTAATGTCTCTTTTATTGTGTTAATGCAGATTTAACCGCGTTACCCAATTCGTCTGGGTTAAATTTCGCAATGAAGGTGTTTGCACCTACGCGCTCAACCATGGCTTGGTTGAAAACGCCACTTAATGAGGAATGAAGGATAACATAAAGATCTTTCAAATCTGCATTTCTGCGGATTTCAGCCGTTAATGTGTAGCCATCCATTTCTGGCATTTCGATATCAGAAATCACCAAAGAAATCTGATCGTAAATGCTGCCTTCTTGAGCCATTTCAAGCAACTTATTGTACGCTTCTTTGCCATCTTTGACAGATACGACCTCGAAACCAATCGAAGTAATCGCGCGCTCAACTTGCTTACGTGCAACCGTTGAGTCATCAGCAATCAGAATACGACGTACGATAGGCTTTTCTTGCTCCGCTTGTGCGATTTCTTCACCGATGGTTGAATCCATGGTTTCATCAACTGGCGCGATTTCAGCCAGGATTTTTTCCACGTCTAGGATTTCAACAAGTTCGTTATCGATATTCGTCACAGCAGTTAGGTAGTGCGCTTTACCTGCGCCATCTGGCGGCGGCAAAATCGCTTCCCAGTGCATGTTGATAATACGCTCAACCGATGATACCAAAAATGCTTGGATCGTACGGTTAAATTCAGCGATAACAACAAAACATTTATCAATATCGGTGGTTGGGCGGCCACCAATTGCCAGGCTCAAATCAATTACTGACACGGTATGGCCACGGATATGAGCAATACCTTTTACCAAAGGGTGTAGATTTGGCATAGAAGTCAGCTTAGGGCACTGAAGTACTTCTTTTACTTTGAATACGTTGATGCCGTAACGCTGTCGCCCCATCAGTCGAAAGGTCAATAATTCCAATCGGTTCTGACCGACGAGTTGCGTACGCTGATTCACCGAGTCAAGAATCCCCGTCATATGCTCATCTCCATCTCAAACTTTTTGTTTTTAAATGATACTCTACCACTGGCAAGCATGATACCAGGGAGACAGTATGGCGTATTTCACTATAACTTCGACAACATTGACTATGACAATATGTAGAGCGCTATTTACAAAGTACGCTAAGTCTATCGGCATTTTGCTCAGTATGTTTAGTTTTTTTGTTCATTCGGCAACAGATAATCAGATAGAACAAATAAAATTGGCAGCAGAACAACATATTCTTGCCACGGTAGAGCAGCCAGCCGGAGGTGAATTGACTGTGAATGCGGCAGACATTGACTCTCGAATCAAGGCAACAGACTGCCCTGAACCACTCGACACTTCGGCCTCTTCCACCAGCAGCACCCGCAGCAATATCAATGTGTTGGTAGAATGCCCTGCCGATGACTGGAAAGTGTATGTCCCTGTTCGTGTCTCCTCTTCAGTACCGATGATCGTAGCAACTCGACAACTTGGCCGAGGTGAGATCATCAGCGCATCGGATGTCACGACGTCCATGATTGAGCTTCAACGCTTTCGCAAAGATGGCTTTTCCAGCTTCGAACAAGTGGTCGGTGCGAAGTTAAAACGTAGCGTTCGTCTTGGTGACGTGGTTGAGCGCAATGATGTTTGCGTGGTTTGCCGTAATGAAAAAGTGATAATAAAGGCCGTAAAATCAGGCATGACGATCACAACACAAGGCACAGCATTGCAAGATGGAGCCACGGGCGATCAAGTAAGAGTGAAAAATGACAAGTCACAACGTATAATAGAGGGCATAGTGACTGACATTGCGGAAATTACCGTCACCTTTTAACCTTTATTTAGGTAGCACAACCGCATTGTGAAAATTGATCAATAAAAATGCAAAAAATGATTAAAGTTATCGTTTGGTTGGTCGATAGTCTGGATACCAGTATTACGATACAAGGCAAAGGTTAAACATGGCAGGTATAGATAATATACGTTCAGGGCAAATGATGTCGACGACCAGTCGCGCGCCTGCACGTAACGATTCAAGTGCGACATCAAGCGCAACTGAATCGAAAAAAGCGCCAGCTCAACAAGACGCTGTATCGCTAAGCCAACAAAGTAAAGCCGTCAGCAAACTCCAAAAGGATATGGCAGCTTCTCCGGCTTACGACAGTGCGAAAGTAGCGGCAATCAAAGAAGCAATCGCAAACGGTTCATACCGCGTTGACCCAGAAAAACTGGCCGACAATATGATCAAGTTTGAAAACGAATTGCAAGGCAAAAGCTAACTGACTTAGGCCCAAGGTAAGTATTTATGGCAGCATTAGTCGATCTCGTAAACTTTCAACTAGAAAATGCTAAGGCACTTTCTACTGTGTTACGTCAGGAAACACAGGCGATTACTGCGCGTGTCTCTTCTGAAATCGAAAGCATCGCCAAACAAAAAATGACACTCATTGATCAGCTAAGAACTACTGATCAGCGAATTGCCTCTCACCCGCATGTCAATCAACTTACCGAAGATGAGCACCTAAGTCAGGTTGTAGCCCAAATCCAATCCATCGTGCTGGACTGTCAACAAGTCAATCGCGTGAATGGAGAATCCCTCAGCCGTGCTCAATTGAGTTTTAACAAGCTCAATAACATGCTTCAACACACTCACGGCAAGATCGGTATGACCTACAATGCCGGCGGCAAAACCCACACCATTTCAACGCTAGGCACCAATATTAAAGCCTAACGCTCTAGCCTCTCCTTCCTCATTAGGCAAAGCCATCAAATCAACCCATAAAAAAGCGACCAATTGTTGCCAATTAGCCGCTCGAAAAGATTATCTGTTTAGTGAAGGGGGTTTAGAACAAAGTTTGCTGACGCTTCTCAGGCACTTGTTGAACTTCACCGTAATCGCGTAGCTTATCCATCTTACGGATATCCAAACGTAACTCTGTTACGTAACTGTCTTCAACTAAGTAACTGCGCACGACCTCTGCACCGCGAATCACGCCATCGACCGCGCCACTCGTGCTTTCAATGCCAAGACGCTGATCTTCAAGTTCGGCTCGACCGCTTACTCGCATGCCGTAAACTTGCTCTGCTAACTCACGATACGCATCAATTTTTGATGCTCGCATCGCGCGCACACGTTTTTCTTCTACCGTGCGGCCAGTTTGTTCGCTTACGCTTGCATAACCTACCGCCACTAAAATTTCATCTTGGCGCATCTGTTGTAATGGCTGACATCCCACAAGCACCAAGGTGGCAATAATAAATAATAACTTCTTCATGGTTCTATCCTATGGGCGGAGAATCACAGTGTATGGCTGGCGAATAGTTGGGTCTGAACGAATCAACACGCCATCTTGGGTACGGATGCTATTTAGCGTATCCAAATCACGACCGATTCGGTCTGCAGGCAAGAACCCTTGCGCTGTGGCAACCACAACACGGCTTTGCATACCAACAACGCGAGCATTAACCAACACGCCACCTTCTTGACGAAGCATGGTTCCCGTTAACACATACTGAATTTGCTGCTCTTGTGCCAGATCTTGCCAGTCACGGCTTAAGGCAAAGTCGCCTTGCTGCGTCACTTGGATAGATCCTGTCGTTTTAAAATCGACGACTTTAAAACCGCGACGTTGGAACTGATGGATAAATCCTTCAGATACAGAGTTGCCCAACCAGTTGGTCGCATCCATATTTTGCAGGTCAACAAACGATGTGATAGCAATTGGTGTACGTGCAGAAACGGCAACGTTAGATACCATCAAATCTTCTGTCATGCTCTCAATAAAGAAGTCCATCGTATGACGCGGACTGTCCATCAACATGAACTGGCTGCCTGAATACGGTTCTTTACCATTATAAATCGGTGAGTACGCGCACGATGTCAAAAGCGTCATCATCGATGCGGCGACAAGCCACTTTTTCATGGTTTGATTCTCCAGATAATCTTGGGTGGTACTGTTCTTTCACAATTCCTTACTGAGTAAAGGTAATATTGGAACAGTCTTTGCTTTTCTTTGTTTGTCGAACTAAGAAAGCGCCACCAAACTTCACTGAAATTGATATAGCAATATTTATACCCGAACGGTCATACCCAATGAAAAAAATATTATTTAGCCTACTTTCAATCACTTTCGTTATGCTTCTGCCATTTCGTGCAGTGGCGTCTTGGTACGAAGTGACAGGCGTTGCCACGATCGTTTCTTCTGAAGATGCGGCAAGGCTCCATGCGTTGGAAGACGCTCTATTCAAAGCCGTCAACTTTTCGGGCGCAGACATTGGCAGCATCAGTAATTTGATGCCGCTATTGGAAGAAAGCCGCAAAGAATATCAGTTTACTAACCATGAGGTGCGCTACATTCTCGTGGAATCTGAGCGCAAACGCGGTGGTAAAATGGAGATGAAGATCCGAGTGGACATTTATCCATCGGCAACGGGTTGCCACACGGATCAATACAAAAAGACTATTTTGGTCGGTAACATTGACGTTGCCTCTCCCCAACAAGCAGTCATGGGGCAAATCTACCAAGTGGGTGACGATTTCAGCAAAGTCGTTAATCGCCAATTGGATCAAACCTCGCGCAGCTTCGTTTCTGTTGGCACGACGGACTACTCAATCAGCAGCAATTATCCAGCTCGCACTCAAATGATTGCGCAAGACAACGGCGCACAATACATTATTGGCGGCGTGATCACTGACTTAACGGCAACGATTGAATCTCAACTCTTAAAAGACGACATCATTAACCGTCAGTTTGCTTTAGAGATGAAAGTCTTCGATGGCAAGACAGGCCATGAAGTCTTCAACAAAGCGTACCGCGAAGTCGCGCGTTGGCCATTCGCCAAAACCAGCCAAGTGGATACTCGTAGTGCACGTTTCTGGGCATCGACCTATGGCGAAATGATGCTACGCGTCAGCCGCAACATCATGTTAGACCTCGAGTCCGAACTGTCTTGCAAGATTACCCTACCGGAAGTGGTGGCCGTTTTTGGCAACACCGTCACGATGGATCTGGGCCGCATGCACGGCGTAAAAGAAGGTGACAAACTGCAACTGTGGCACACGGCATCATTCATCGATCAAAAGGGTTTACCACGTAATAAAGTGTCGCAAAGCGAGATCACGCTGACGGTCTCCCGCATCTATGAACAAGAAGCAGAATTGACGATTGATCAGCCGAATTTGGCGTCCAGCGTTCAAATTGGCGATGTAATGAACAAGATCTTATAAAAGGTCACATTAAGCCTTGAGATATGCTTACTTTTGAATATCATAGACAACGCATCTTATTTGATTATGCCTGTCTAAGTAACTAACAAGTTAGCACTAGGGTTAAAGAAATCAGCAGCATGGCTGTGAATTTGTTTAACCTGTAGCAATAACCCAATAGTTGCTGTGATTGGTATTACGCCCTCATGGCACAGCTGGATAGCGCAGTCCCCTCCTAAGGGACAGGTCGTAGGTTCGAATCCTACTGGGGGCGCCATATCATAGCCTTAGCTCACCGTTGAGCTAAGGCTTTTTTATACGCGTTTATCGGGCTCATTGCCCGCACACAACGTTCTCTTCCCAATAATCCAAACGCCCAACAACAGCATATTGCCGCTTCTGGTCAAACCTCATGCGGGTTGAAAACGCTCGCCATCGCCCTTAATTACTTCACAGTTACTATTTACAGTTTTGTATTTTATTACTTTAATTATTTATGAGTTTTGCTTACCCTCTCGACTATTAATAAAAATATTAGTTAGCACTATGTCTAAGAGCAATTTAATTACTAACACTGGACACCGCTTTATTTCGAAAGGCAAGACTGCCTTTAAGATCCACATTCATACTCCTGACGATACTGTTTTGCATCGCTCAGTGGGTTTTGTTCGTATTGGAGAGAAAAAGGGCTTGAAGAAAGCCATCAAACTAAGAAATGAGTTGGGTAGAGAAATGTGGGGCAAATTTTGGCGACGTCTATTAAAAGACCCGTACTTAATGACGCGTCTGCCGCACAGCGTTGAGCCTAAAATCGTTCATAAGCCTAACCCTACCCTAGAGAACCCAGACAACCGAGACACTTGTTACATTGCGAAATGGCGCGAGTTTAACGATAAGGGTGAATACAAATACAAGACGGTAGTACGTTCGATTAACAAATACGGCAAACTTGCCGCTTACATGCAAACGAAAAAGGCACTACTAGAAGCCCACAAAGAGAACTTAGAAATCCTCACTTTTATGGGCCGACTCAACAGCATCGATCTGAAGTAATCCACTCTCGTACTTACACAACTTAAAAGCGCCTCAGACAAATTTCGCTTCACTGCTAAAAATGATTTCGAGAGTTGAACCTCTATCGAACGCAAAAAGAGAACCCGTCATCAACCGGTTCTCTTTTTTTGTGTCCACCATTCACAAATTAAGCGATACAAAATGAACAGATAAAAAAAGCCCCGAAGAGCGAACTCTTCGGGGCATTCAGCTTTAGGCTGCTATTCTACGGTCGGATAGGAGCTTATTGCTGAACTTGGTATTCGAACTCAGGTACAACGATTTCTACGCGACGGTTTTGTTGACGACCTTCACGAGTATCGTTTGATGCGATTGGGTTGTTTTCACCTTCACCGCGAGCTTGGATGCGTGATGCATCGATGCCTTTTTCAACTAGCGCGTTTGCTACAGACTCAGCACGTTTCTCAGAAACTTTTTGGTTGTATGCTGCAGCGCCTGAAGTATCTGTGTAACCAATTACTTCAACCTTCGCTTGTGGGTGCTCGTTTAGGAAAGCAACTAGGTTGTCTAGTTTAGAAGCGCTTTCTGGTTTAAGTGTTGTGCTGTTTAGGTCAAAGCTACCAGTACCGATAGTTTGAGTTTCGAAAGTTTTAGTAACCACTACTGGCTCAACAACTTCTTCTACAACTACTTCTTCAACTACTGGCTCTTCTTCAACTACTACTGGCTCATCGTTGCCGCCGAATTTGAAAGAAACACCTAGAGTTGCAGAGTTACCAGCTGCTTTGCTTACGTTGTTGCTAATGTCAGTAATTGTTTGGTATTCCGCACGTGCTGTAACGTTTTGGCTTAGGTTGAATTCAACACCAGCTGCGCCTAGGTAAGAGTAATCATCTTTACCGTCGAACATTACGTAAGCACCACCAACTTTACCGTAAAGTGCGATGTCTTGAGTGATTGGTAGGCTGAATTTAGGAGCAAGAGTGATTGCTTCTACGTGGCCACCGAAAGAAGTTTGATCGAAATCACCAACGTTGTCGAAACCAGCTTCTAGTGCAATGTAGTCATTGAATTCGTAACCAACGAAAGCACCAAGAGTTGAGCCATCTTTGTCACAAGATTGACCTGCTACACAAGCATCTTCCAACCAAGATTTACCCATTTTACCGCCCACGTATACTTCTGCTTGAGCTGCTGAAGCCATAAGTAAAGACGCTGAAATTACCGCTGCTAGTTTTTTCATTATTGATTCCTCTAAAGAAGTACTTTTTTTAATTCGATGACGAAATGCGCCGCCTAATAACACTGACGTTGTATTTCAATTCTTTTTATTCATTCCTTGAGTGGATACCGAAGCAACTTCCGCTTTATGCACATGCAAAAAATTTATGGAAAGTCACTTGGATATATTTCCAGTGCAGTGATGCATATCGTTATCGAGTTCTCACTGACGGGTTGAACTATAACGCTAAGAAATCACGAGACAAATCCCAAAACTGTCAATTTCGTGTCATCAAAAAGTTCTACATTATGTGATCTTGAGCACTCAAAGACCCACCCCACCAACTACGCAAACGTTTGCCTCACTTTTTAAAACCAGACAGCTAAAGCAAGTTAATTTCTCAATATTGAGACAATAATTAGGGAACTTTAGGATTTATAAATATAAATCAGAGAGATATTTTGAATGCGAACGGTTAATTTTCATTCATATTAGGCATATATGGATTACAAAAACTTATCCATTTTTGAACAGCTAAAAAGCAAAACGAGCAGTTTATATCCTTAGCAAGATTAAGCTTTATAGTGCTGTGAACCTTCAGATACAAAAAAGCCGCGACAAATATCGCGGCTTAGAATGACTATTTATTCAGTCTAATTATGCGTTTGCTTCACGCTCAGCAATGAACTCTAGCGCCATTTTGATGCGAGCAACACAACGTTCTTTGCCGATCAACGCCATTACAGCATCAACAGAAGGTGATTGACCGCCGCCTGTTACTGCAACACGAAGTGGCATACCGATTTTACCCATGCCAATTTCAAGCTCTGCACATACGTCAGCGATCATTTGGTGTAGGTTTTCTGTCGTCCACTCTGTGATCGCTTCCACTTTCGCAAGTGCTACTTCTAGAGGCTCTTTCGCTACACCACGCAGGTGCTTCTTCGCTGCGCCCGCTTCAAACTCAGAGAAATCTTCGTAGAAGTAACGAATTTGCTCAGCAAGCTCAACAAGAGTATGACAACGCTCACCGACTAGCTTGATCACGTCAGTGATCGCAGGGCCGTTTGTTACGTCGAGTTTTTGCTGATCTAGATGCCATTGTAGATGCTCTGCAACATACGCAGGATCTGAGTTCTTGATGTAGTGGTTGTTCAACCATTGCAGTTTATCCGTGTTGAAAGCAGAGGCTGACTTAGATACTGCGTTTAGGCTGAACAAGTTGATCATCTCTTCTTGAGAGAAGATTTCTTGGTCGCCATGAGACCAACCTAGACGCACTAAGTAGTTGTTTAGTGCCGCAGGCAGGTAACCCATATCACGGTATTGCATTACTGATACTGCACCATGACGCTTAGACAGTTTCGCACCGTCATCACCTAAGATCATTGCACAGTGTGCAAACGTTGGTACTGGCGCACCCAATGCTTCGTAGATGTTGATTTGACGAGGCGTGTTGTTGATGTGGTCTTCGCCACGAACGACGTGAGTGATACCCATGTCCCAGTCATCCACTACTACACAGAAGTTGTAAGTAGGTGAACCGTCAGTACGACGAATGATTAGGTCATCCATTTGATCGTTGCGGATTTCGATACGGCCACGAATTTGGTCTTCGAATACTACGCTACCCTCTTTTGGGTTACGGAAACGGATAACACATGGGTCACCGTCTTTTGCCGCTTCGTTTGCCGCTTTGATTTTTGGATGGTTTGCATCGTAACGAGGCATTTCTTTGTTTGCTTCTTGCTCTGCACGGATTTCATCTAGCAGCTCTTTAGACGCGTAACACTTGTACGCTTTGTCTTCAGCAAGAAGCTTATCAACCATTTCGTTGTAACGATCAAAACGTTGAGTTTGGTAGTAAGGACCTTCATCCCACTCCAAGCCTAGCCATTCCATGCCTTCTAGAATCGCATCAACGGCTTCCTGAGAGTTACGTTCAAGGTCTGTATCTTCGATACGTAGAACGAATTCGCCACCTTGGTTTTTAGCGTATAGCCAAGAGTAAAGTGCAGTACGCGCACCACCAACGTGTAGATAGCCAGTTGGGCTAGGAGCAAAACGAGTTTTAACCGTCATTTGAGTTCCTTAGGGGTAATGAGCAACGAGAGGGCTCTCGTTGTGATGTCAAGGATAAAAGTGGCGACATTTTACCACCGTAAGTCAATTCTACAATCGGTTTGACACCAGAAATACAAACAGGGCAGCACCAATATAGGTACTGCCCTCTTATTTATTGTTTAAGCGCGAGACGAAATTACTTCAGGTTACGCATCGCCCATTGCATGAACTCTTGTTGCTCTTCACGGCTGAGTTCATTGAACGACTCTTTCAATGTTTTCGTCACCGCAGGAGATTGCGCGATACTGCTCTTAGTCGCTTGTTTGTTCATTGCGTTGTTGTAGTCGGCCACTTCTCGCTCGTAATCACGAAAACCTTGCAAACCACCTTTACGGAGCTGAACCATAGAGAAATCCACTTCTTTTCCGTTTTTATCCTTTAGTACCACTTTTGGATCGAGTTCGAAGGCTTTCGCTTCTTCAATGGTGCGGAAGGTTTTGTAAGTCAGAGAAAGTTCAGCATCTTTTTCTGCATCAAACTCTAATAAAAGAGGCTGCGAATCAAACTTACGGCGCTTTCCATCTTCAAACACAATTTGACCAACAGTCACCGCTAACTGGTTTTCACCGTCTTTTAGCTCGATACTGTTGTTGTCAGAGATCCACTCAGGGTAAACGAACTCACCATTAATAACGCGAGGCACTAATTCCTTTTGCAGAGTCAACTGAGCAGCGAAGGCAGGCGCAGAAAGGATTGCGCAAATTCCAAGAAGTGTCGTTGTTTTTTTCATCATGGTTTCTCACTTTATACCAATTTAGATAAGCCACTGAAACTTACAGGCCAGTCATTTCAATGGCTTATATGAATAAGTATCAAGACAAAAAGGGCGTTTCCGCCCTTTAAGCTGCTTCTTTATTAGAAGTAGTATTCAACACCTACAGAGAACTCATCGTAGTCAGCTGACTTCCAACGCGCTTCTGCTGGTTTATCTAGTTGAGACGCACCGTCACCGAAGTCTAGAGTACGAGCACGTACGTAAAGCACTGCAGATGGGTCTACGAAGTACATAACTTGTGCAGATAGTACATCGTCTGCTGTATCGTTAATTGTCTTACCGTCACGTTCTAGGTCGAAGTTCGCTGCGTAACCTAGCTTGTACTGCCAGTCACCTGTTGTGTACATCAGACCTGCAGACATTGCATCTTGCTTCTCGTTCACGCCGTTGCTTGCGTCCGCTTCCATGTATTTGTATTGAGCGAAGAACGAAATACCGTTATCAAACCAACCTTGAACACCAACTAGGTACGTGTTGTTTTCCCAAGTTTGACCTTCAGATTCAATGTTACGGTTACCTTCGTAAGCAGCATCCAATTGTAGTGGACCTAACTTGTAGTGAGCCGCGATGCCGCCCCAGTAATCATCACCAGCACCTAGACCCGCTTTATCACCAGCACCCGCTGCGATGTCTAGAGAGAACTTGTCTGCGTACATTGGAGAGTCCCAACGAATGGTGTTTGATTGACGGTCTTGGTACTTAGCACCACCGATTGCACCACCCCAGTCGTAAACATCGCCTAGACCTGGGTTAGATGCTGGCCAGTCAACCAACTCGTACATAGGTGTCAAAACACGACCTAGACGAACTTGACCCCAAGAAGCACTTTCAAAACCGACGAATGTGTCACGCTCACCAAGACCAGCACCCTCGCCACCAAAGCTAGGGTCTACGTAACCACCTTCGATTTGCCAAATAAAGGTAGGACCGAAGTTAGCAAATTGTTTTTTACCACGGAAACCGATACGAGATTCGTTGTTTAGCTGCATGCCACCTAGGTCGTCATCCGTTGCTTTGCTGCCAGAATCGTAATCGCGGTACGCGGCCTGCATCGCGATGATCCCGTAAACTTCATAAGAAAAAGAATCTTTTGTTAGGTACTCTTTAGCAGCATCGCTGTTTGCGCCATCAGCAAGAGCTGCACCACTGAACATCATGCCTGTGATTGCCGTAGCAAGTAGGCTTTTCTTTAGGTAAGACATTTTTAACCCCTATATTTTTAGTTTTTTCCATTTTCAAATTCGCTAACTAGGACATTGCAGGAACTTGAAACAATGTTTGGACGGGGCAAATATGACAAACTTTTTTCGCAGTAAAAAACTTTCCCAGCAGCAATCTGAGCAAGTTCAAAATGAGAAGATCAAAAACAATATCAATCCTTATTTTTCAATTACTTATATAGATAAATAAAAACATAAAAACGTCAAAAGTGAGTTTTTACGCTGTTCTGACATAAGAAAAGCTTCAAATTCGTGAGCGACTTCATTCATGTTTTAGGAGTTTTAACGGAACTTTATATTCAGAGAGAAAAAACCTTGAGATCACTCGCAACACAACAGAGGAAGAAACTGAGCTTTACTGACAGTTTTGACGAAATTGTTTCGCCAATGAAATGCTTGACCTTCCCCTTGATGTAAGGTTTAAGCTCTCTACATCGCTATTATTGAGGACAAGTTTATGAACCAGTTCGTTGTACCGTTATCGGGGCTCAACTGCATGGGTTGTGCAAAGAAAGTAGAGAAAGCGTTACACGCTAATCACGATGTTGAAATCATCAATTTGTCTCCGACCTCTGTAGAATTAAAGACGGATGCGTCTTTATCTGACGTGGTCGCCTCAATTGAATCCCTTGGTTACCAAGCTGGCACCCATTATGAGCTCCAACTATCGGGGCTAAGCTGCGGTGGCTGCGTTAAAAAACTCTCTTCTTTATTGGAGTCCAATCAAGATGTTGTCTCTTTCGAAGCTTCGACAACGCACTTACGCATTCATACTCTGCTGACACAAGAGCAAGTCATCGATTTGGTGGCAAGCTTAGGCTATAGCGCGAGTTCCGAAGTGATCATAGAAGCAAATACAGAAACAAATGTATCAGCTCCGCAGAAGGCAGAAACGCTAGCTCAAGTTGAGCAGCAACTTCACGGTGAGCCTGAAGTTAAAATTGAAGAGCTACCACCAGCAGGCGCGACACAATTACAAATGCTGATTCAAGGGATGACGTGTGCCAGCTGTGTTGCCTCTGTTGAAAAAGCGCTGACTCAAGTCCAAGGCGTTGAAAAAGCACAAGTCAACCTGGCTGAGCAAAGTGCGTTGGTCTTTGTCGATAACGATTCTGACGACTTGCACGCCGAGATTTTAGAATCGGTTAAACAAGCCGGGTATCAGGGTGAAATTCTACAAGACGCCGCAACCCAGCAAGAAAAACAAGCGCAGCAACAACGTCAGCAGCAAAAACGCTTCAAACTGGATGCTATTGCAGGCCTTGTCGTCGGTGCCCCTTTAATGATTTGGGGCGTTGCTGGCGGCAATATGATGATTCGCAACACCAACGACCAATTAGCTTGGGGCGCGATCGGTATCGTATGTTTGCTCCTTCTTGCCACGGCGGGTAAACACTTCTTCAGTAATGCTTGGTTAGCGGCCACTCACAAACGCGCCACAATGGATACCTTGGTTGCACTCGGTACGGGTGCGGCATGGTTTTACTCGATGTTGGTAGTGATTTTTCCTGACTGGTTCCCCATGGCTTCTCGTCATGTCTATTTTGAAGCCAGCGCGATGATCATTGGTTTGATTTCACTTGGTCACTATATAGAAGCTAAAGCTAAGGCGAACACAACGCGTTCCTTACAAGCGTTGATTAACTTACAACCTCAGCAAGCTACGGTAATCACGGAACAAGGCGACCAACAAATAACGGTTGAGCAAATCACGCTAGGCATGAAACTGCGTATCAAACCCGGCGAGAAAGTGCCTGTTGATGGCGTTGTGATTCAAGGTGAATCGTACATTGATGAATCTATGCTCACAGGCGAACCTGTTCCTGTATTAAAAGCGCAAGAGGCTCAAGTCTCCGCAGGTACTTTGAACACAGATGGAGCCTTACTCATTGAGGCAACGGGCATTGGCGCAAATACCATGCTGGCTCGAATCATCCGCATGGTGCGCACAGCGCAAAGCAGTAAGCCTGCCATCGCGAAATTGGCAGACCAGATTTCATCGGTGTTTGTCCCTGTCGTTGTTGGTATAGCAATACTGGCCGCGCTCGTTTGGTTTGCCGTTGGCCCAGAGCCAAAAGCGAGTTATATGCTTGTGGTCACCACAACGGTACTGATCATCGCCTGCCCTTGTGCTCTAGGCTTAGCAACCCCACTTTCTGTCACGGTGGGAGTGGGTAAGGCCGCTGAACTCGGCATTTTGATCAAAGACGCCGATGCCCTGCAATTGGCAAGCAAAGTCGACACGGTTGTATTCGACAAAACGGGCACACTTACCCAAGGAAAACCGAGCGTTCAGCAAGTGTTTACTCAGACCACCAGCCAAGAAGAACTATTGGCTTTAGCGTATGCGGCAGAGCGTCAGTCTGAGCACCCACTGGCAAAAGCGGTGTGTGATTATGCCAAACAACACAACGCAAAAGACGTCTTATTAGACAAGTTTGAGAACGTTCGCGGACGCGGCATTTTGGCGACGTATCAAGATAAACCGCTGCTTATTGGTTCGCTACAGTTCATGCAAACAGAAAACGTTGAGACCAGCGCACTGAAACCAGACATCGATGAATGCGCAAAAAATGCGTGGACTCCGGTAGCTGTGGCATTGAACGGCGAACTGATCGGTCTGATTGCCATTGCCGACCCAATCAAATCAGATGCGAAACAAGCGCTCTCTGCATTAAAATCGCAAGGCATCAAAACGGTAATGCTGACGGGTGATAACCAACACGTTGCCAATGCTATCGGCCTAGAACTTGATATTGATGAAGTGATCGCCCAAGTAATGCCAGATGAAAAAGCTCAGCACATTGAGCAACTTCAATCTCAAGGACATGTCGTGGCAATGGTGGGGGATGGCATTAACGACGCCCCTGCTCTCGCGTTAGCCAACCTTGGTATTGCCATGGGTAGCGGCAGTGATGTCGCCATTGAAAGTTCGCAAATGACCATCCTGAACACGTCACCAATGGCGGTAGTACATGCGATTGAACTGTCTCGCGCTACACTTAAAAATATGAAGCAAAACCTATTTGGTGCCTTTGTTTACAACTCGTTGGGTATTCCAGTTGCCGCTGGCGTGCTTTACCCAGCATTTGGATTTTTGCTCAGTCCTGTTGTCGCAGGAGCGGCAATGGCACTGTCTTCAATTACTGTCGTTAGTAATGCAAATCGACTACGACTGTTTTCAGTAAAATAACCACTTCTTTTTGAGGGTATTATGAAGTTGAAACTATTGACCTTTGCAATGCTTGCGACCGTGTCCGCCAACGTATTGGCAGCCGATGTCATTAACCACAAATCGCCATACTGTGGCTGTTGTGGAGAATGGACAAAACACATGGAAGAGAACGGCTTTACGGTCGAAGAAAAATTGCACGATGACATGAACGCCATCAAACGCGATCTAGGCATCAAGAACGAAAAGCTTTACTCTTGCCACACGGCAGAGATCAACGGCTATGTGTTCGAAGGTCACATTCCAGCCGAAGACATTAAAGCGTTCTTAGAAAATCCACCACGTAACGCGAAAGGTTTAACTGTACCAGGTATGCCGATGGGCTCTCCGGGTATGGAATATGGCGACAAAAAAGACAGCTACACGGTCTACGCCTTTAACGAAAAAGGCCAAGTGTTCGAATACCGCCGCCACGAAGGTAACGACAAGTAATAAGAAAGCCCAGCAAACCAATTGCTGGGCTTTTTCTTAATGGACAGTTAAGACAAATATAAAATTAGAAGCCGTAAGAAGCACCAAATACAAAAGCGTTATTCACTAGGCTGTCGCCACTCGCGTTTTCTGCGCCATGAGCTTGAGAGCGTAATTCAAAGTAAGGCTGAACACCTTTACGCGTCCATGTCGCACGGAACTCGTGATCCATAGTTTCTGCTTCAATCATGTAAACGTTGTTGTAGCTCAGCGTCACATCTTCATTCATCACGTAACCGATGCGGTTATCCATGCGGTAATCTGTATCCGCATCTGCGTCTGTCGCGTCGATGTGAGCACGAGTACGGTTACTTAATGAGATGCCGTTATCGAAGTTGTAGCCGATCTTAACCAGTGGACGATATTGCACGTTCTCACCGGCAGAAAACAGGTGTTGGTAACCCGCCGCAACCCATAGATGATCGGTAATGTTGAATGACTGCTCACCACCCACGGTAATTGCAGGAGTCGTATTGCCTGCACCGCCATTTTCAGTTTCCAACTTACCCAGCTGAATACCATCAAACTCAGTGTAAACCGTAAAGCCACCAAATTGGTTATCAAAAGTATGACCAGCTTCAAGGGTAGACGTCACGTCAGAGCCATGAATTCGACCATCATCGTGGAATTGAACGTTACCCGTTACGTAAGAAGAACCAGCAAAAGCGCTAGAAGCGAAAGCGAGTGAAAGAGCACTCAGTGCAAAGATGTTTTTCATAATTACTGCCTTTAATTATTCACGTTATGCGATGGTTCCATGGGCTTCTTTTCCCGATCATCTCAAGCCTTGGAATGTGCCTCCGTGGCGGTGGCCATACTGAAATAATTAATTCGCAATGGAAAATAAATCCGTTTAAAAAGTGATCTCGTTCAAACCCGACTCTATAACCATAACAAAAACACTGTTAATTACAGACACTTGCGTTGATTTATAAAAATTCGTCAAAAAAATAAAATGTGATCATCAACAACTAACGATTTAATAAATGGCGAAATAACCAGACTCACTTCACATTTAATTTCTATCTTTAACACCAAAACTTATTTATCAATGCAAAATATTAAGACTTCGATCACACTTAATTTCCTTTAAAAATAAAGAAAGCCTCAACATGCGTTGAGGCTTTGCCAAAAATTAACTTACAAGAATCGTGTTATTTTACGCTAGTCACACGACTTGTTTTCTCACCTGTTGCCGATACAGATCGGATGAACACTTCACCTTTCACATTTGGACGAGCATTGTCTGCGTAATTCAGCCAGTTTTTGCCGTCTAGAGAGTATTGAAGCTTCACGCCAGGAAACTGAACGTTCATTGCTAGCTTACCATCTTCTACTTTCGCACCTGGTACAGGCAGGCGGTAGTCGATACCAGATTTCTCTAACTTAGCCAGTTCACGTTGACCAAGCACGTTTGCAAAGCGGTTGTAGTCTTGGTTTAGCGATGCTTTATCAACTAGGTTAGAGTTTTGCGAGTATTCAACACCCACTTTGTAGTCGTTTTCCCACTCAGCACGGTGCCATGCACGCTCTGCCGCAGCAAGTACGCGAGGGAATACCATGTACTCGAACTGCTCGTCGTTACGCACGGTTTCAGACCAAAGCTGTGCAGATAGACCGTAGAAAGGTTTCGCTGCGATTTCACCTTTACCAGTAAAGCCATTGCCATCGCGGTCAACTGAGGTTTCCGCGTTCTGAGGCATGTTCTCTGGTGCAAAACCGAACATCTTACGAGTATCTGTTGCACGTGTTGCCCAGTAGTAACCACGCTCTTTCGGGTCTACTTCGTATGGCATGTCCATGTACACGTAATCTGGGTTAGAAACGATCACGTCATAACCTTTCTTAGACCACTCGTACACTGATGAAGTACCGCCCCAGTACAGAACGTCCCAGAAGTTAACGCGTGTGTTTTCGGTTGCAAATGCCTTCTCACCTTCGCTGTACTTCAAGCCATCTTGCCATGCTTGGAAGCTTGGAATGCCCTTCTCTGCTACGATCTTCGACACTTGTTCTGCAAAATGACTTGGAAGGTGACCAAAGTCGCTTACTGTACCGTCTGCGATTAGCGTCTGACATTGTGGAGACTGCGCGAATGGCTTGTCTTGTTTCGACAGATCAATCGTGCCCTTCCAGCTAACTTTGTCTTGCGCGTTAACGTCTTGGAAACCCGCACCTAACTTAATGTTCTTCGCTTCATCACCACCAAAGTGCCATGTTGTTAGCGGCGCGCCTGCTTCCGTGTGCATTGCTGCCACTTCTGAAATCACTTTATCAACAAAGCGAGTTGAAGATTCCATACATGGGTTGATGAAGCTTTGCTTGTTGTAGAACTGAACCGTCGTTACGTTCGATGTATCTTGAGGATCCATCAGGCGGTATTCGTTTGCTTCTTCTTCTTTACCTTCTTCCATGAGGCGGTCGTAACGCGCTTCCATCGATACTACTGCTGCACGAGCGTGCGCTGGCATATCGATTTCAGGAATCACTTCGATGTTACGTGCTTTCGCATACTTTAGGATTTCCACGTAATCTGCTTTGCTGAAGTAACCTGAACCGAAGTTGTCAGAAGTTGAGCCAGAACCTAGTTGTGGCAACAAACAACTTTTTTCTTCAAGGTCAAAACAGCGGTTAGAACCTACTTCAGTCAGCTCTGGCAGACCCGGAATTTCAAGACGCCAACCCTCATCATCCGTTAGGTGAAGGTGCAGTTTGTTCATCTTGTACGCCGCCATTTGGTCTAGCGTTGCAAGGATGGCATCTTTAGAGTGGAAGTTACGAGCCACATCCACCATCACGCCACGGTAGTCAAAACGTGGTGCGTCTTGGATGGACAGTTGTGGTAGAGAATCAGCATTTTGGCTATCTACCAGGCCAAAGATAGATTGTACCGCGTAGAAAGCACCTGCTTTATCAAATGCTTTAATCGCGATACCGTCGCCGTTGATGCTCATTTCGTAAGCACCCGATTTTGCTAATTCACCGGTGAAGTCTGCAGGAACAACAGTGATGCTTACAGGAAGATCACCACGAACATCCACACCTACCACTTCTGCACGATCTTGAATCACTGCGAACTGAGCTGCATCAAATACGTCTTTAGGCAGCGCAATACCTTCTGTAATATCGACTTTGCCTTTGCCCGCCTCAACGTGCATTGGCGTTGGTAACAACGTCGTGGAGACGTCTTGTTTCACTAAGTCGTCGTTCTTCTCGAAACGCGATACCGCACTGGCAAAGATGTTGTTGTCATCTGGTGTACGTTTTAGGTTATTACCTTCAAGACCAGTGACAAAAGAAGCCACATCTTCAGTATTGAGAGAAGCGATCATTTTAGGTTCAGCGTTTGGCGCTGCAACAAATGCACCCGGCATAAAGTCTGTTTCAAAAAGCTGCCAGTATTCACCGATCAGAGGAAGAACCACCTCTTCACCCGCGGCAAAACCATCAAACTTATCAGTTGGTTCAAGTTTGTGTAGATCACCCGTTACGCGAGAGATTTTAAACTGTTCATTGTCGACATCTAGGATCAAACGAATGCTGTGAAAGTAGATCGCCCAATCTTTTGAGTTAACTGCTTCGCCTTGGTTTACTAGCGTCATGTTGACCTTGTTACAAGATGCCCACTCAGCGCCCAAATCCTGACATGCAAGACCTTCATTAGCACCATGGTTAGTGAGCACTTGATACTGGATATCAAGGTTATCAGCCAGTGAATTTACAACTTGTTGCTCAGAGCTTTGCAGAGCAGAACAACCTGCTAGTGTTGCAATAACAGAAGCAGCAATCAAACTAGGTTTCAACATCTTACTTTCCCCAAAAAGTCAGTGGTTCAAAACGACAATTACGCAATTTAAAAGCACCCAAATCTGTGGTGCTCAACAATGTCATTCAACATACAAGCAGTTATTTCTAAGCGTAAAATAAATAAAAGTAAGAAGTGATCCAGCTCAAACTCCACTCACCAAGAAAAAATATAAACACATTTATTTCATGCACTTACAACCAACGTCAAAATCGAACAACTTATTTTGACGAGTTTGTTGCGATCTAAATCACCGATTCCGATTGATTTGGTATGACTTTGTAGGATTCGGATCACATCTGATTATTTTGTGAACCATTAATAACAAACTCACCAATTTAGCTTTCGTGAAGTCAATCTCATTTTTATCGTGTCAAAACTCGTCAATATTGTTTGAAATGACGTTTTTGTCGATTGGTTGGTCTATCCAATCGTTGCAAAAAATAGTTTTAAAGTGAGCTCTGGTGTCTAAGCTTTATTTGGGTATAAAGTAATATCCCCTGTGAGTTGTAGATGCTGAAATCAGAGTCTCACCATAAGATTCAGCCGAGGATAAAAACTATGTTTCGCCTAATGACACTGATGTCATCTCTTATTGTTATCTTTACCTCTTTTTCGTCCTACGCTGAGCCTCAACACTGGCGAGCTAAAAAAGGCGACACGGAATACATGATTATCGGCTCCGTACATGTCGGTGATAAAAGCATGTATCCACTTCCGAAAAACATCACTAAGTTTTTGGAACAAAGCTCAGGCTTAATTATTGAGGCCGATGTAAGAAGTTCTGAAGGTGTGGTGTACCCAGAGAGTTCGATTCTCTCTAAAGACGTACTCGACAAAACTCAACGCCAACTGTTAGTGAACATCGCCAAAGATCTAGGCATGGCGGAAGCGCAACTTCTCAATGCGCCACCTTGGACCGCAGCTCTGACCATCCAACTCGCGCTAGTCAATAAGCTTGGCTACGTATCAGACGAAGGTGTAGACATGCATCTAATTGGTTTAGCTGAGAAAAAGCACCTCCCTGTCCTCTCGTTAGAATCGGTGCAGTTTCAAATCGATCTTATTGCTGGTCAGCCAAATGGTGGGCAAGAAATGCTGCTGTCCTCGATAGACGAATACGAAGGTGGTGACAAACTTGTACAGTGTTTGATAGAAAGCTGGAAAAGTGGTGATGGCAGTATGCTAGAAGAGGCATCTTTAACAGACAAAGCGACGGAAGATTTTAACGAAGCGTTCTTATATTCTCGCAACCGTGATTGGGCGAAAAAACTCGATACTGGCAGTGTACTGCCTAAAAAGTCAGGTCGTTACACCGTTGTGGTTGGAAGTCTGCATCTGGTGGGGAAAGACAACCTTATCGATTTGCTCGCACAACGGGGATTTGAAATTACCCCGCTTGGTAAAACACGCAAAGCAAAGTGCAATATTTAAAACCCAGCCAAAACCATCATTACACATGCGAAAAAGGCTCTACATTTCTGTAGAGCCTTTTTCTTAATATGGTCGATGAAGAGCCATATTCTAACTTCAGGCAAGCCCTATTTAGCTCTATATCATTGACGTCTCAAATTTCTAGCGCTAGAACGACGAAAGCCTGCTCATTGAGCAGGCTTTCTAAAAATGGTCGGTGAAGAGAGATTCGACGCGGCTGGGCTCCCAGACCCCGACCCGATGTTCGAATGCAAATGCATAGAATGCAAAAAGCCGCAGCATTTCTGCTGCGGCTTCTTTGAAAGTGGTCGGTGAAGAGGGATTCGAACCCCCGACCCTCTGGTCCCAAACCAGATGCGCTACCAAGCTGCGCTATTCACCGAGATGTTTAACTGGGGTCTTGTCCCCGTCAACGATGCGTATATTACGGATTCTGATCGGAGACGCAAGTGCTTTTTGCAAAAAAACGTAATGTCTTAATTCGTTTGATGAATAACTGAACACTAGCACGTAAAATGTGATTGATAACCCACAATAAAACACAGTTTATTAACCTTAGCAACATAATTGATCCAGATCAGTGTGCAAAAAAACACCGCCATTTAGTTTTATGCCTGTCGGGAATATCTTGGAGGAAACATATGGACTTTTGGCTTGATCTCCTATTTGGTAATGCAGTGGGTCTATCGTCAATGATAGTAATCTTTGGGGCATTTGGTCTGATGCTGTTTTACGGCGGTTTCTTCATCTATAAGATCATGAACGACAAATCTCCTCACTAGATCTCGCTTAGCTCTAGAAACGCTTTGCACCGGAGCCGGTTACTTGCCTGCTCCGGTTTTTTATTTGATCTTCTGCCACATCTCGTTGATATAATCCTATCTACCTATCCTGTTCTTATGAGATTGCCACTATGTCTCACGATGACGATTTTGAACTGTTTCAACAGATGATGGGCGATGTTAAGCCAATCAACCAAGACACTGCTGAACACAAAAAAGTCCACCAAGTGACTGATGCACATATTGCCAAACGCGAAGCAGCGATTTGGCTCACCGAAGATGACCCAGAATACCTTTCTCTCGATCATGCAGAAATGCTCAAACCCGATGACTTCGTCGAGTTCAAACGAGATGGTGTTCAAGATGGTGTATTTCGCAAACTTCGCCTTGGCAAGTACCCTATCCAAGCCCGTTTAGACTTGCATCGTAAAACGCTGAAAGAAGCGCGTGATGAAGTAGTGAAGTTCTTAAAGCAATGTATCTCAATGGATATTCGTACTGTTGTGATTGTGCACGGCCGTGGCGAACGTTCGAATCCACCAGCATTAATGAAAAGCTTCGTCAGCAGTTGGTTACAACAAATAAAAGAAGTGCAATGCGTGCACAGTGCACAACGCTTTCACGGTGGCAGTGGTGCTGTTTATGTATTGCTAAGAAAAAGCGCAGACAAGAAACTAGAAAACCGCGAACGTCATCAAAAACGGTTAGGTTAAGTTTCTCCTCGGTGCTAGAATGCCCGACCTTATTTCCCCTTCCCACTCGCGGGAAGGGTCATCAAATTCACCGCCGTTGTGAAACGTTAGGAGACCGATATGTCACAAGACAACGCGAAACGCTTAAATAAATTCATCAGCGAAACGGGCTTTTGCTCGCGTCGTGCTGCCGATAAACTGATCGAAGAAGGTCGAGTGACCATTAACGGCAAACAGCCAGAAATGGGCACCAAAGTACTACCTGGTGACGACGTTTGTGTTGATGGCAAGCCTGTCGCTTCAAAAGAAAAGCCGATTTATATCGCCCTCAACAAGCCAACAGGCATCACCTGTACGACTGAGCGTGATATCCCCGGCAATATCGTCGATTTCATCGGTCACAAAAAGCGTATTTTCCCAATTGGTCGACTCGACAAACCTTCGGATGGTTTGATTTTCTTGACTAACGATGGCGACATCGTAAATAAGATTCTGCGCGCTGGTAACAACCACGAAAAAGAATACGTGGTGCGTGTCGACAAGCCAATTACGGACGAATTCCTAAAACAGATGTCGAGCGGTGTTCGAATCCTCGATACCGTAACGCTCCCTTGTAAAGTTACGAAAGAAACCAAGTTCTCTTTCCGTATTATTTTGACGCAAGGCCTAAACCGTCAGATCCGCCGTATGTGTGAAGCACTCGGCTACGAAGTATTTAAACTTCGCCGCGTACGCATCATGAACATCTCTCTAGATGGTATTCCAAATGGTAAATGGCGTTACCTAACCGATGACGAAGTCGCAGAAATTTTAGCAATGTGCGATGGCTCGGTTGGTACCGAGGAAGCGTCAAAGACAGATTCTCGAGGTCGTAATATTCGTAAAGCGACTGATGCGAAACTGTTTGATAGCCGTGAAGAGAACCAAGGTTCGACTGCTCGTCGCAATCAAAAAACGCGCACCTTCCGTGGTAATAACGCTGACGAGTTCCGTCATGCGCCTAACTCTAAAAAAGGCCAGCAAAAGCGCCGTCAACGTGATGATGAAAACTCACGCCCTGCGAAAGAGCATTACAAAGCGAAACCTCAAGGTGAACGCGCGAAGCCACAAGGTGAGCATGGCAGACCGCAAAACAAGCCTCAAACACCGAGCAAACCGAAGCAGCATTACGTCAATCCGAATACGACAAGTAAACCGACAAAACGCACTAGTGGCACATTAAGCCTCAAAAAATAACAATAAAGGACGCTTTCGCGTCCTTTTTCTTTGTTGGTCATTCAACCCAAACTGGCTTACAAGCATAATGGGGCAAACTGCCCTCTGGTCAAAGCAACAAGATCTTGCGGAGCAAGCTCAATTTCTAAGCCTCGTTTACCCGCGCTCACACAAATCGTCTCTTGTTCTTTTGCACTTTCATGTAGAAAGGTTGGCAACGCTTTCTTTTGTCCAAGTGGACTAATGCCCCCAACTACATAGCCCGTTGTCTTTTGAGCGATGTCTGGGTCTGCCATGTCGGCTTTTTTACCCTTTGCTGCTTTGGCTGCCAATTTTAGATTCAGTTTTTGATCCACAGGAATGATGGCTACTGCCAAGTTTTTGGGCTCGCCATTAAGGCAAAACAACAGGGTTTTGAATACTTTTTTAGGATCTTGCCCCAACACTTCAGCCGCTTCTAACCCATAGCTGTCTGCTCTCGGGTCATGTTCATAATGGTGAATGGTGTGAGGAACTTTTTTCTTTTTCGCAAGATTAATGGCCGGAGTCATCAAGATTCTCCTTATAAAAATAAAAAACGCAGCCCCCATCAATGGGAGCTGCGCTTTTAGTTAATGATATCAGCGAGTTTGAGTCAAACGCTTTTTCGCAATCAAACTCTATTGATTGACCACATTGTTTGTTTGGTACATCACCTCACCAGAAGGTGCGTATTCGTTAACGTCAATTGGGCTATGGCTTTCTAGATAGTCTTTCAAGACTTCTGCATCGGTAAAACCTGTGTTGACGTAGCCAGGGTGCGTATCAATTTTAGGGTAACCATCGCCACCAGAAGCGTTGTAACTTGGTACTGTGAAGCGGTAACGACCATCTAAACGCAGTTGCTTGTTACCGATAAATACATTGGTGACTTTGTCATTTTCAATACGCATAGAGATACCCGCAAACTGCGCGTAAGCACCTGAATCAACTGGCTTGGTTGCAACAATATTTAGGTAATCCAAGACTTCTTGACCAGACATATCGACGTAAGAAACCATGTTGCCAAATGGCTGCACGGTCAGCACATCTTTGTATGTGATGTCACCAGCTTCAATAGAATCACGCACACCACCTGAGTTCATCACTGCGAAATCAGCTTTTGCACGTTCCATATGAGCCGTTGCAATTAAACGACCTAGATTCGTCTGTTGGAATCGCACGACATCACGGTCACCCTCTAGCTTACCGTTTGATTCCGCAATTTTCACATTCAGCTGGCTTTGGCCTTTTTCTTGGAAAGGACGAAGGAAGTCCAACATCGCTTTGTCTTGAGTAATTTCATCTTGAACAAACACACGTTGTGATTGACCATCCACATTGATTTTTTTCTTCAAGTTTACCGGAATAAGATCGTAGCTCACCATTGATAGTTCGCCGTTACGGAATTCGTAATCGGCACGGCCAACATATTTACCCCACTCATGCGCCTGAACAATGTAAGTACCGTTTTGTTGGTCTGGCTGACACTCATCACCCGGTTTAAAGTTCTTTTTGATAACGTTAGGACCTTCCATACAAACGGGCTCTTGTGAGTGACCACCCACAATCATGTCCAAATCGCCTTCATTGAGGTAACGCGCCAAAGCTACATCACCCGGCGCATTGATGCCACGGTTGCCATTTTCGTAGTGACCCATGTGCGTGACAGCGAAAATCAGATCCGGATTTTCTGTTTTTTTCAGTTCTGCAATCAGCTCTTTCGCTTCCGCTTTCGGGTCGCGGAAGTCCACTTGACCGATAAACTCAGGATTTCCCAACTTCGCGGTATCTTCTGTTGTCAGACCAATAACCGCAATTTTAATGCCTTGCTTATTGAACATCGCGTAAGGTTGGAATAAACGCTTGCCCGTTTTTTTGTCGTAGATGTTAGCTGACAGCATTGGGAAGTTAGCCCAATCTTGCTGTTTGAATAGCACGTCTAGCGGATTATCAAATTCGTGATTACCTAACGCCATCGCGTCGTAACCAATCTTACTCATGCCTTTGAAATCTGGTTCAGCGTCTTGTAAATCAGATTCAGGAACGCCGGTATTAATATCACCACCAGACAGCAACAGCACGCTGCCTCCTTCTGCTTGAATTTCATCACGCAGATCATCGATCAACGTCTTGCGCGCAGCCATGCCGTACTCACCATGTTTATTCTGCCAAAAACGACCGTGGTGATCGTTGGTGTGTAAGACAGTCAATTTATAAGTGGTATCTGCATTCCATTCATGAGCAGGTTGCGAAGCACATCCAGCCAGCGAGGCCAAAATAGCAGCACTCAAAGCGGTTTTGATAATCAGACGCTGATTCATTTTTTTTCCTTTTTCTTATTGGGATTACTGATGCACATTTTCAAACATTAGAGCTATTTGAAAACCTCGCGCACCCTAACACATTGATTTCATAATTATGATGTATTGTTTAGCAATAACAAATTCATCAGTAACAAGTTTGAGAATTTACGGTTTATCAGATAAAAAAATAGCCAACTCTAGGTTGGCTATTTTATTTTTCATCATGATCAGTAATGAATCGCTACTTGATATCGATGTTTTCAAAGCTCTTAATCAAGTCATCTAGTGACTTCATTTGCGCCAAGAATGGCTCTAGTTTGTCTAGAGGCAGTGCAGATGGGCCATCACAACGTGCTTGATCTGGGTTCGGGTGCGCTTCGATAAATAGACCCGCAATGCCTGTCGCTAGACCCGCTTTTGCAAGCTCAACTGTCTGCTCACGACGGCCGCCAGATGCTGCGCCTGATGGGTCACGCATTTGTAGTGAGTGCGTTACGTCAAAGATGATTGGGCTACCTTTCGACGCGTTCTTCATTACACCAAAGCCAAGCATGTCTACAACTAGGTTATCGTAACCGTGGCAAGAACCGCGCTCACATAGGATGATCTTGTCGTTACCACATTCCGCGAATTTCTCAACGATGTTACCCACTTGACCAGGGCTCATAAATTGAGGTTTCTTCACGTTGATCACTGCGCCTGTTTTCGCCATTGCTTCAACTAGGTCAGTTTGACGAGCTAGAAATGCAGGAAGCTGAATAACGTCTACCACGTCAGCGACAGGTTGAGCTTGTGCTTCTGTGTGAACGTCAGTGATGATCTTAACGCCAAAAGTGTCTTTTAGCTCTTGGAAGATTTTCATACCTTCTTCAAGGCCTGGGCCACGGTATGAATGAACAGAACTGCGGTTTGCTTTGTCGAACGACGCCTTGAATACGTAAGGAATGCCCAGTTTGTCTGTTACTTTTACGTAATGCTCACAGATCTGCATAGCAAGATCACGAGACTCAAGAACGTTCATGCCTGCAAATAGGGTGAATGGCTTGTCGTTAGCAACCTGGATGTCGCCGATATTAACGATTTTCTGTTCCATTATGATTCTCTTTTTTCTGTCCACGGTATGCCACGCTTGGGCACTCCGATAAAATTAGTGAAGCGTGACGTGTTTTTCACTCATCGCATTAACTTGTGATTTTAGTAGCTCAGACGCAGGATCGTCGGGACATTGGTCAATAAAGTACTGAAAGTCAGATACCGCGACCTGATGACACTCAAGCTGTTGGAAGATAAAACCGCGATCACGAATCTCGTATGGGTCATCTGGCACAAAGGTCAACGCCAGATTAGTACAGCGCAGCGCCAGTGTGTAACGCTCTTCTCTCAGCATCGCGCTTTTAATCAACGCCAACCAGCGACCAATCACTGTCGGATTATCCGCTTCGTCAAAATGTTCTGGTTTAAGTTGCGCTAACGGTCCTTCTTGACCGATTAACCAAGCTTGAAGGATTTTCTCACCAACATACTCCCCGTTGAACGGGTTAATGTAGTCTGGTGTTTTGTGCATCCAATCCACTTTAATTAGGAACTGAGTTGGGAATGTCACACCTTTCATAGGGAAGCCAAGGCGATTGCCTAAGTACAATAAAATTGCACCTAAGCTGACCGGAATACCTTTTTTACGCTCTAGTACTTTATCGATAAAGCTGTTGTCAGAGATAAAGTACTCTTGGTCGTCACCTTTGAAGCCCCACTCATGGAAAAACAGACGTAGGAAAGAGTCGAAACGCTGCTCTTCATCTGTTTCATGGATAAGCGTTGCTTCTGCTTCTTGGTACAGACGCTCTAGCTCTTGCTTAGCCCAATGGACGTTGGTTTCTGGATTAACGGATTTATTGAGCTCTAACGCTCCTTCCACCAGCGCCATGTTGTCAAAATCTTCGTCAAAAAACTCAAGCATGACGATTACCCAAATAAAGTTGGACTCTTAGACACGGCGATGTTAGCCGCCATGACCAACCAACCGAGTGCGCCAAAGAAACCGAAAATTTGCAGCAATTTATTTTTAGCTAATTTCAGAGCGAAGAAGCCCAGAGCAATGTACGCCAACACACACGTGATCTTGTTGGTTAGCCAAGGTGCTGAGTCTGTAAATGGAATGAAGCCAGTAACAAAGATCAAAGCAACACCTGACAACAACAGCGCGGTATCAACAATGTGTGGAAAAACTTTCAGAAAACGATGGTTGCGCTTTGGAGAGTTCATCATCATTAACGCGAATCGAATCGACAACAATGTGGCACTCAGTGCGATGGTGACAAGGTGAATATGTTTTAGAGCTACGTACATTTTTCTTCTCTTTTAATAAATTACTACTGACTTGCTCGTTCTTATGAAGGCTGGTAGCAACCGAGGGTCACTCGATCATTCCCACCATAATCTTTTTCGGTGACAACTTGCTGATAGCCAAAGCCACTCATGATCTCACGAACCGCCTCGCCTTGGTCGTAACCGTGCTCGAAGGCAAGCCAACCGCCCTCTTCAAGATACTGACGAGCCAAATCGGAGATATGGCGAATATCCGCTAAGCCATTTTCATCAGCGACCAGCGCGGATTTTGGCTCAAAACGAACGTCACCTTGGGATAAATGCGGATCTTTCTCGTCAATATACGGCGGATTGGAAACAATTAAAGCAAACTTTGTTCCCTCTGCAATAGGCTCGAACCAGCTACCTTGGTCAAACGTCACATTTTTGATGTTTAGCTGCGCGGCATTGTACTCAGCAAGCTCTTTGGCCTCTTGTTTGAGGTCAACTCCCATTACCTGACGATTCGGTAGCTCAGACGCTAATGCCAACGCAATTGCTCCTGTCCCTGTGCCTAAATCTAGAATCGATCCGGTCTGCCCATAGGTTTTATCCAAAGCAACTTCCACCAAACGCTCGGTGTCTGGTCTTGGGATCAAGGTAGTAGGAGAAACTTTGAGAGGTAGAGACCAAAACTCGCGCTCACCAATAATGTAAGCAACGGGTTCGCCTGCTAAGCGCCTTGCGAGTAAAGCATCAAACTGCGCTTGTTGCTCTGGTTCTAATGCTTTTTCTGGCCACGTTAGCAAATAGGTTCGCGGTTTGCCAAGAACATGGCAAAGAAGGACAGCTGCATCGAGAGAAGGCGACTCTTTGCCGCCTTCTGTCAGTTTTGCCGTCGCACTTTTCAGTGCTTGCTCAATGGATTGAACTTGGCTCATCGATTAAGCGTTCTCAGCTAGCGCCGCTAGTTGGTCTGCTTGGTGTTCTTGAACCACTGGGTCAATCAAGCTTTGTAGGTCGCCTTCCATCACTTCGTTCAAACGGTAGATGGTTAGGTTGATTCGGTGGTCAGAAACACGGCCTTGCGGGTAGTTGTAAGTACGGATACGGTCACTGCGGTCACCAGAACCTAGTAGGTTACGACGCGTGTCAGACACTTCTGCTGCACGACGCTCTTGTTCCGCTTGAACGATACGAGCAGCCAGTACTGCCATCGCTTTCGCTTTGTTCTTATGCTGTGAACGCTCGTCTTGACACTCTACCACTGTACCCGTTGGTAAGTGGGTAATACGAATTGCAGAATCCGTGGTGTTAACGTGCTGACCACCCGCGCCAGATGCACGGAACGTATCGATTTTTAGGTCTGCCGCTTTGATTTCTGGCAGATCCGCCTCTGGGATTTCCGCCATGACCGCTACTGTACACGCAGAAGTATGCACACGACCTTGAGATTCTGTCGCTGGTACACGTTGTACACGGTGACCGCCAGATTCAAACTTCAGCACGCCGTATGCACCGTCGCCGCTCACTTTCGCGATCATCTCTTTGTAACCACCGTGCTCCGCTTCGTTTGAAGACATCACTTCAATGCGCCAGCCACGCTTTTCTGCGTATTTGCTGTACATACGGAATAGGTCGCCAGCGAAGATACCTGCTTCATCACCGCCAGCACCAGCGCGGATTTCAAGGAAACAGTTACGATCATCATTTGGATCTTTTGGAAGAAGAAGAATTTGCAACTCATCAGCAAGACGTTCAATCGCTTCTTTCGCGTCTTTGATCTCTTCTTGAGCCATTTCACGCATTTCTTCGTCGTCTTCTTTTGCCATCTCTTCAGCGGCAGCAAGATCGTCTTGAGCTTGTTGGTAAGCTTGGAAGCACTTAGTTACTTCTTCTAGCTGAGAGTACTCTTTTGATAGAGCACGGAATTTGTCCTGATCTCCAATTACATCAGGATCACCAAGAAGATGTTGAACTTCTTCGTAACGTTCTACTAGCGTTTCTAGCTTAGTCAGAATAGAGGCTTTCATAGTGTCGTTTTCTTAATAAAAAGCGTGAGTTACAGATCATCTAAGCCAAGCGTTTGGCGGATAATCGTTAATTTTGCTGGTTCGCCTTGTTCCGCCGCACTTTGTAGTGCGCGTGTTGGGGCGTGAATCAGTTTGTTGGTGAGTTTATTACTAAGTTCGCGCAGTACTTTCTCCGGATCTGCGCCAGCTGCCAATGATTGCAGGCTTTTACTCAGTAACTCTTCACGTATTTCGTTCGCCGAATTGCGATAATCGCGAATACTATCAACCGCTTGCAGTGAGCGTAGCCACGTCATAAACGACGCACTTTCTTCACTAACAATGGCTTCGGCCTGAATCGCTTCAACTTTACGTTGCTCAATATTGCTATCGATGATCGACTGCAAGTCGTCCACCGAATACAGATAAGCATCGTTCAATTCGCCAACTTGCGCTTCCACATCACGTGGTACAGCAATATCGACTAACAGAATAGGTTGATGACGACGTTGTTTCAGCGCTGTTTCGACCATGCCTTTACCAATAATAGGCAACGGACTCGCTGTTGAGCTAATCACGATGTCCGCTCTTGCGAGGTGGTCTGGGATTTCGTTCAGGCTGATTACTTCTGCACCAAACTGCTCAGCTAACCCTTGAGCACGCTCTTTGGTGCGGTTTGCGACTATCATTTTTGTGCAGCCGTTCGACGCTAAGTGCTTCGCGACCAGTTCGATGGTTTCACCTGCCCCGACGAGTAAGACTGTCGAGTCAGATAACGATTCGAAAATGTGTTTTGCTAATGTACATGCGGCGTAAGCCACCGACACAGCATTGCCACCGATATCAGTTTCCGTACGAACTCGTTTTGCAACAGAAAACGTTTTTTGGAACAGCTTATCAATCGACGAGTCTACAGCTTGATGATCACGTGAATCAGAAAATGCCTGTTTCACTTGACCTAAGATCTGCGGCTCACCAAGTACCAGTGAATCAAGGCCACACGAGACGCGCATCAAGTGTTTAATTGCCGCTTGTTCTTCGTGTACATACAAACTTGGCATCAGGTCTTCACGGCTCACTTGGTGAAATTGAGCGAGCCAATCGATCAGCTTGTTTCGCGCTCCTTGCTTAACGTCGCAGTACAACTCAGTACGGTTACAGGTTGAAACAATCACACTGCCGTTAACCGCTTCGTGCTCTCTGAGTTGCTCAAGTGCAGGGCCGAGCTTATCAGGCCCGAACGCCACTTTCTCTCGCAAGTCAACAGACGCTGTATTGTGATTAATTCCAATAGCAAGCAAGGACATCTAACGTGGTATCTCTGAGATCGGTTATAAAATAGGTTCAGAATTTTACTGTAAGCACGCATTTATTGAAAGGGTAAGCCGGATTTGTTTTCCTAAGTCCGTCTTTTCAATGCTATAGTTGTGAGCGATTCCCGATGAAACTGATTAATAAGCCATCAAACATGACCTTACGTTCCTTTCTCATCTTTCTCTTGTCGAGCCTTATTCTCGCTGGGTGTAGTTCCGTTCCTGAAAGCGTCACCAGCGTCGAATGGCAAGCTCATGAACAACGTCTTGAAACCATCCATGATTTTCAAGCGACCGGGAAATTAGGCTACATCGGCCCCGACCAAAGACAAAGTCTGAACTTTTTTTGGAAGCACTCCACCGCTTTAAGCCAACTTCGATTAACCACTGTCTTGGGACAAACCGCATTAAAACTGACGATTACCCCACAAGGGGCAACGGTTGAAACGTATGATGACCAAGTCCTTTCCGCACGCAACGCTAATCAACTGATTTATCGCCTCACAGGCTTGATGATGCCAGTTGACCACATGCCCGACTGGTTACTCGGTTTACCTACCGATGCAGATACATTCCAGCTTTCTCCAGCCAACACACTGCAAACCTTAGACAAACAGATAGGTCTTAACGACTGGAAAATCGCTTACGAACGTTATGGCGACGTAGAATGGCACGAACAGACGCTTCCATTACCGAATAAACTAAAGCTGACGACATCAGACGTAAAAATCAATCTAGTGATCACAAAATGGAACATCACCCAATGATCGAAACTTCAACCCGCTGGCCGTCTCCGGCGAAATTGAATCTCTTTCTATACATCAATGGCCGCACAGAAAACGGCTATCACGAGTTACAAACCTTATTCCAATTCGTCGATCATGGAGATGAGCTCACCATTCAAGCAAACCATTCTGGTGATGTTACGATTTCTCCAGAGATAGAAGGTGTGCCTCTTCAAGACAATTTAATTTGGAAAGCTGCAACTGCGCTGCAAAATTACACTCACTGCTCTTTTGGTGCACATATCGAACTGCACAAAGTTTTACCAATGGGTGGTGGAATTGGCGGCGGCTCTTCAAATGCCGCTACGACACTTGTGGCACTCAACTACTTGTGGCAGCTCAATTTAACTGATGATGAATTAGCCGAAATTGGCCTAAAACTGGGCGCTGACGTGCCTGTTTTTGTGCGCGGTTTTTCCGCTTTTGCTGAAGGTGTGGGTGAGAAGCTTTCTCCAGCCAACCCGGAAGAAAAGTGGTATCTCGTCGTGAGACCAAATGTTTCTATTGCGACAGCGGATATATTCCGTCATCCAGATCTGACACGAAACACACCAAAACGAGATCTAGAAACACTTTTGAACGCGCCGAGCGTAAACGATTGCGAAAAAATTGTACGAATGCTCTACCCAGAGGTTGATAAGCAACTTTCATGGCTGCTACAATACGCGCCGTCAAGATTGACGGGGACAGGATCTTGCGTTTTTGCTGAATTTTCGAGCAAATCGGAAGCAGAAACTATCCTTGCACAACTCTCTGATAAAGTCTCGGCATTTGTCGCTCAAGGGCGCAATATTTCGCCACTAAAAGAGACTTTGGCTGAATACCAATCAGCCTCACACCGACCTATTTAAAACTGGACGCAAACCCGAGGTTTCCACCGTGCCTGATATGAAGCTATTTGCTGGTAACGCAACACCTGAACTAGCCCAACGTATTGCTGATCGTCTTTACATCTCTCTTGGTGATGCATCTGTTTCTCGCTTTTCTGATGGCGAAGTTGCAGTTCAAATCAATGAGAATGTTCGTGGTAGCGATGTTTTCATCATTCAATCCACTTGTGCACCGACTAACGACAACCTAATGGAATTGGTTGTTATGATTGATGCAATGCGCCGTGCTTCAGCAGGCCGTATCACTGCAGTTATCCCTTACTTTGGTTACGCCCGTCAAGATCGTCGTGTACGTTCTGCTCGTGTGCCAATTACTGCAAAAGTTGTTGCTGATTTCCTATCTAACGTTGGTGTTGACCGCGTTCTTACTATCGACCTACACGCAGAGCAAATCCAAGGCTTCTTCGATGTTCCTGTAGATAACATCTTCGGTACTCCTGTACTACTCGAAGACATGCAATCTCGCGGTCTAGATAACCCAGTAGTGGTTTCTCCTGACCTAGGTGGTGTGGTTCGAGCTCGTGCAACGGCAAAAGCGCTAGGCGACATCGATATTGCTATCGTTGATAAGCGTCGTCCACGTGCAAACGTTTCTGAAGTGATGAACCTAATCGGTGATGTTGAAGGTCGCGACTGTGTGATCGTTGATGACATGATCGATACAGGTGGCACTCTATGTAAAGCAGCTGAAGCGCTAAAAGAGCGCGGTGCTAAGCGTGTATTCGCTTACGCAACTCACGCTGTATTCTCTGGTAACGCTGCAGACAACATTAAGAACTCTGTTCTTGACCAAGTTATCGTAACTGACTCTATCTCTCTTTCTAAAGAGATGGCGGCGACAGGCAAAGTAACCACACTAAGCCTATCTCGTATGCTAGCTGAAGCAATCCGTCGCATCAGCAACGAAGAGTCAATCTCTGCAATGTTCAACTAATCCGAACATTTCAGTTAGACTGATTTCAAAAGCACCCCTCTATGGGGTGTTTTTTTATTTGTATCGATAGGCAGAAAATCCCTTGGTCGCCCACTGTGAGAATTCTGTGCTATTATACTGCGCTTTTTGAGATTCCAGAGAGATCCTAACCTTGACTCAACCAATCAAACTTCTTGTTGGTCTTGCTAATCCGGGACCAGAATATGCCAAAACTCGCCATAATGCGGGCGCTTGGGTTGTAGAAGAATTAGCACGCGTCCATAACGTTACCCTGAAGAACGAACCAAAGTTCTTTGGCCTAACCGGACGCATCATGGTCAACGGCCAGGATCTCCGTTTGCTTATCCCTACCACTTTCATGAACCTCTCTGGAAAAGCGATCGCTGCTTTGGCGAAGTTTTACCAAATTAAGCCAGAAGAGATCATGGTTGCTCACGACGAGCTAGACTTACCGCCAGGTGTCGCTAAGTTTAAAAAAGGTGGTGGCCACGGGGGCCACAACGGACTGCGTGACACAATAAGCAAACTGGGCAATAACAAAGATTTTTATCGTCTTCGTATCGGCATTGGCCATCCGGGACACAAAGATAAAGTGGCAGGTTTTGTATTAGGTAAAGCTCCAGCGAAAGAGCAAGAGCTACTAGATGCCGCAGCAGATGAAGCTGTTCGTTGTCTAGACATCCTGATTAAGGATGGCCTATCCAAAGCACAAAACCGCCTCCACACGTTCAAAGCTGAATAAGGTTACTATCATGGGTTTTAAATGTGGCATCGTTGGTCTACCTAACGTTGGTAAATCAACTCTGTTTAACGCACTAACTAAAGCGGGTATTGAAGCAGCAAACTTCCCGTTCTGTACCATCGAACCAAACACTGGTGTGGTTCCTGTGCCAGATCTACGTCTAGACGCACTAGCAAAGATCGTTAACCCACAGAAAGTTCTACCTACTACAATGGAATTCGTAGACATCGCTGGTTTGGTTGCGGGCGCATCTCGTGGTGAAGGCCTAGGTAACAAATTCCTAGCGAACATCCGTGAAACAGACGCTATCGGTCACGTTGTACGCTGTTTCGAAAACGAAAATATCGTTCACGTTGCAGGTAAAGTATCTCCAATCGAAGATATTGAAGTAATCAACCTTGAACTAGCTATGGCTGACCTTGATTCTTGTGAGCGCGCGATTCAGCGTAACGCGAAGAAAGCAAAAGGCGGCGACAAAGACGCGAAGTTCGAGCTGACAGTTCTAGAAAAGCTGCTTCCTGTACTAACAGAAGGTGGTTCAGCGCGTACCGTTGAGCTTTCTAAAGAAGAATTAGCAGCAGTAGGTTACCTAAACTTCCTAACGCTAAAACCAACCATGTACATTGCAAACGTAAATGAAGATGGTTTTGAAGACAACCCGTACCTAGACGCAGTACGTGAGTTCGCAGCAAAAGAAAACAACGTGGTTGTTCCTGTATGTGCAGCGATCGAATCAGAAATGGCTGAACTAGAAGACGACGAACGCGAAGAGTTTCTAGCGGATCTAGGCATCGAAGAACCTGGTCTAAACCGCGTAATTCGTGCTGGTTACGAACTGCTAAGTCTACAGACGTACTTCACAGCTGGCGTAAAAGAAGTTCGTGCATGGACAATTCCTGTTGGCGCAACAGCACCAAAGGCAGCAGCGAAGATCCACACTGACTTTGAAAAAGGCTTCATCCGTGCAGAAGTCGTTGGTTACGAAGACTTCATCCAATACAACGGTGAAAACGGAGCAAAAGACGCAGGTAAATGGCGTCTAGAAGGTAAAGACTACATCGTAAAAGATGGTGACGTTGTACACTTCCGCTTCAACGTATAATTAAGTGAATGAAATTCAAACACTTCATTTACATAAAAAGCCAGCAGTAATGCTGGCTTTTTTTATGTCTGCAATAAACGCCACAAAGTTAAGTTCCTTGCTTCAAGCTAATTTATTTCCAGTTTTAGATCATAAACACGCCTCTTTGTTTAAAAAGAAAGCGAACGATGTTTTTTGGGGGATTTATTTAAAAAAACTATTGACGGATCTCACTCAACTTCGCATAATGCGCGCCGTTCCCAACGACAAGGCAACAAAGCGTTGAGAGCAAAAAATATGGTTTTGGCTACGTAGCTCAGCTGGTTAGAGCACATCACTCATAATGATGGGGTCACAGGTTCGAATCCCGTCGTAGCCACCATTCCTAAACGTTCTTTAATTAAGAGCACTTAGGAATAGATGCGGAAGTGGCGGAATTGGTAGACGCACCAGATTTAGGTTCTGGCGCCGCAAGGTGTGAGAGTTCAAGTCTCTCCTTCCGCACCATTTTTCTCTAGAAATAGAGAGTTAAGTAGTTGAAAAACTACTGTCTGCAGGTCTATCGCCAAGCGGTAAGGCAGCGGCTTTTGATGCCGCCATTCCCTGGTTCGAATCCAGGTAGACCTGCCATTATTCAAAGTGAGATTCCTTGATAAAAGGGTTGTCACTGAGAGCGCGAAGGTTTATATTGTCTCGCTCCAAAAGATGGCTACGTAGCTCAGCTGGTTAGAGCACATCACTCATAATGATGGGGTCACAGGTTCGAATCCCGTCGTAGCCACCATTCTTTCTTAATGAAAGAAACAAGAAATATAACTGTTAGTTTTTACCAATTAACTGATGGTTTATAGAGTTCAAGACGCGGAAGTGGCGGAATTGGTAGACGCACCAGATTTAGGTTCTGGCGCCGCAAGGTGTGAGAGTTCAAGTCTCTCCTTCCGCACCATCTTGATTCAACTCTATATAAAGAATATTTGCGGAAATGGCGGAATTGGTAGACGCACCAGATTTAGGTTCTGGCGCCGCAAGGTGTGAGAGTTCAAGTCTCTCTTTCCGCACCATTCTTTCTCTAGAAATAGAGATGATATAGTCTCATGACTATTGTCTGCAGGTCTATCGCCAAGCGGTAAGGCAGCGGCTTTTGATGCCGCCATTCCCTGGTTCGAATCCAGGTAGACCTGCCATTATTTAACGTTATTGAGTTTTACTCAGTAACTATGCGGAAGTGGCGGAATTGGTAGACGCACCAGATTTAGGTTCTGGCGCCGTAAGGTGTGAGAGTTCAAGTCTCTCCTTCCGCACCATATTTCAAGTAGTGAAAACTACTGCCTGTAGGGCTATCGCCAAGCGGTAAGGCAGCGGCTTTTGATGCCGCCATTCCCTGGTTCGAATCCAGGTAGCCCTGCCATTACAAAACGTTGTTGAGGTTTTACCAATTACCTTGATGACTACAAGATAAGTTGCGGAAGTGGCGGAATTGGTAGACGCACCAGATTTAGGTTCTGGCGCCGCAAGGTGTGAGAGTTCAAGTCTCTCCTTCCGCACCATATTTCAAGTAGTGAAAACTACTGCCTGTAGGGCTATCGCCAAGCGGTAAGGCAGCGGCTTTTGATGCCGCCATTCCCTGGTTCGAATCCAGGTAGCCCTGCCATATACAATGTTATTAAGGATCACTAATCTCCTTAATAACTACAAATCAAGATGCGGAAGTGGCGGAATTGGTAGACGCACCAGATTTAGGTTCTGGCGCCGCAAGGTGTGAGAGTTCAAGTCTCTCCTTCCGCACCATTCTTGATTTAAACAATTTGAGATGGCTACGTAGCTCAGCTGGTTAGAGCACATCACTCATAATGATGGGGTCACAGGTTCGAATCCCGTCGTAGCCACCATTTATAACGTTATTTAGGTTTTACCAATTACCTTTATAACTACAGAATAAGTTGCGGAAGTGGCGGAATTGGTAGACGCACCAGATTTAGGTTCTGGCGCCGCAAGGTGTGAGAGTTCAAGTCTCTCCTTCCGCACCATATTTTAAGTAGTGAAAACTACTGCCTGTAGGGCTATCGCCAAGCGGTAAGGCAGCGGCTTTTGATGCCGCCATTCCCTGGTTCGAATCCAGGTAGCCCTGCCATATACAATGTTGTTAAGGATCACCAATTTCCTTAATAACTACAAATCAAGATGCGGAAGTGGCGGAATTGGTAGACGCACCAGATTTAGGTTCTGGCGCCGCAAGGTGTGAGAGTTCAAGTCTCTCCTTCCGCACCATTCTTGATTTAAACAATTTGAGATGGCTACGTAGCTCAGCTGGTTAGAGCACATCACTCATAATGATGGGGTCACAGGTTCGAATCCCGTCGTAGCCACCATTGATTAGATTGTTAGCTTAAGCTATCGGTCATGTAGAATTTAAGATGCGGAAGTGGCGGAATTGGTAGACGCACCAGATTTAGGTTCTGGCGCCGTAAGGTGTGAGAGTTCAAGTCTCTCCTTCCGCACCATCTTCATAATCATCTACAATATCAAATATGCGGAAATGGCGGAATTGGTAGACGCACCAGATTTAGGTTCTGGCGCCGCAAGGTGTGAGAGTTCAAGTCTCTCTTTCCGCACCATACTTTCCTTGTTTTGGAAAGCGCTTAGTTGAAAGGCTAAGACCTGTAGGGCTATCGCCAAGCGGTAAGGCAGCGGCTTTTGATGCCGCCATTCCCTGGTTCGAATCCAGGTAGCCCTGCCATTACAAAACGTTGTTGAGGTTTTACCAATTACCTTGATGACTACAAGATAAGTTGCGGAAGTGGCGGAATTGGTAGACGCACCAGATTTAGGTTCTGGCGCCGCAAGGTGTGAGAGTTCAAGTCTCTCCTTCCGCACCATCATTGAAAACCCAGCATTAATTTGCTGGGTTTTTTCTTTTTTCCGATTCTGGACTCGGTAGATCTTTGATTTACCGAATTAAAAAAGCGAGCTCATGGCTCGCTTTTTTTCTATCTGGTTTGCTACGTAATACTTAGCCTACATACCTAACGCGTACTTCAATACTTGTGCTTTGATCGGCCCTGAATTTTCAGCCAGCTTTAATGCTGCATTGCGTGCAAACTTCAAAGGCCCCAAATCATTGCTAAAGCCTTTATAGAAAAAATCCATACCGGTCTGCATTAGAAAATTATCCGGGCGACGAGTACGCTCATATTTTGCTAATAGAGCATCCGTTAACTCATCTTGCCCTTGTGTCACTGATAGCAATACATCAACGTCTTTAAAGCCTAAATTCACGCCCTGCCCCGCTAATGGATTGATTGTATGCGCTGAATCACCAACTAGCACACAACCTCTATGCGAATAGGACTGCGCGTGTCGACGTGTCAAAGGGAAAGAACCAAACTGCAGAACTTCGATATCTCCAAGCTCTTTAGGAAAGTGACGCACGATCTCTTCTCTTAATTGATGTTTGGTCATCGCGCAAAGCTGTTTGATTCGTTTTGGGGAATCATACCAAACTAAAGATCCTTGCCCGACTTCTTGTCCATCTTCTGTCAATGAACACAAAGGTAGGAAAGAGCGAGGCCCACTAGGGGTGAACTGTTGCCAAGTAATGTCTTGTTGTGGCAACTCAGTCTTAACATTGATGAGCATACAATGTTGACGGTAATCCCAAGCAGTCACGCCAATACCCGCTAGCTGACGTACTTTAGAATTGGCACCATCAGCGCCAATGATCCAGTTCGCATCAAACTGTTCGCCGCTTTCTAGCGTGATACGGTTTCCATCATTGAAATCGATGTCTTTTAATCGCTCAGGGCACTTCACCGTTAAGTTGTCGAATTGCGCGAAAGCTTGCCAAAGGCCAAGTTGGATTAGGCGGTTTTCAACGATGTAGCCAAGTTGATCCAATGAAAGCTCATCAGAATGAAAACGAGTACGACACTCAGGATGCTCCCACGTTTCCAGACGACGATAGGGACAGACGCGCATTGCTTCGATCGCCGACCAAGCATCTAATGATTCAAGTAATTTCACCGATTGATGTGAAATAGCAGAAACTCGCACGTCCAGGGCTTGAGCAGCATCGAATGCTTTAGGCTCCGCTCCTTCAACTACCACTACGCTTCTACCTTGCTTGGCAAATCCAACCGCGACAGCAGCCCCGACCATGCCGCCACCGATTACGGCGATGTCATACTTGTTCATTTTTTGCTCTTCATCATGCTGATTATTTGGCGTTTTTCAATTGTACGTTCCGAGGCTATTTTTACAAAATTGTTTAACAAAAAACCTTGCTGTATATAAGGCAAAAAACTAGATTTCATCAGGGTTTGCAGAGAATTCGTCAGATCACTAGTCAGGTGCTTTTTAAAGCAGTACAATACGCCGCTTACCGCCGTGATAGCGGCTATAATTTGAGCAATAGCTCTCCAATTTAAGTACAACTGAACGAGCGAAAGTGAGATGAGTAAGAAACTGCTAATTAAAACCTGGGGCTGCCAGATGAACGAATACGATTCATCAAAAATGGCCGACCTGCTTAATGCTGCAAACGGCTATGAGCTGACGGAAGAGCCAGAGGAAGCAGACGTACTTCTACTTAACACCTGTTCGATCCGTGAAAAAGCGCAAGAGAAAGTTTTCCACCAGCTAGGCCGTTGGAAAACACTAAAAGATAAAAAACCTGGCGTAGTTATCGGTGTAGGTGGTTGTGTAGCAACACAAGAAGGTGACCACATCCGTGAGCGTGCACCATACGTTGACGTAATCTTTGGTCCTCAAACTCTGCACCGCCTACCTGAGATGATCAAACAATCTCAAACTGACGATGCACCGGTAATGGACATTTCGTTCCCAGAGATTGAAAAGTTCGACCGCCTACCTGAGCCACGTGCAGAAGGTGCGACGGCGTTTGTTTCTATCATGGAAGGCTGTTCAAAATACTGTACTTACTGCGTTGTACCATACACTCGTGGTGAAGAAGTTAGTCGTCCAATGGATGACGTGTTATTCGAGATTGCACAGCTAGCGGAACAAGGTGTACGTGAAGTTAACCTACTAGGTCAAAACGTAAACGCATACCGTGGCCCTATGCACGACGGCGAGATCTGCTCTTTTGCTGAACTGCTTCGTCTCGTTGCATCTATTGATGGTATCGACCGTATTCGTTTCACGACTAGCCACCCGCTAGAGTTTACAGACGACATCATTGCTGTTTATGAAGATACACCAGAGCTAGTAAGCTTCCTGCACTTGCCAGTACAAAGTGGTAGTGACCGTATTCTAACGATGATGAAGCGTCCTCACACAGCTATCGAGTACAAGTCAATCATCCGTAAACTACGTAAAGCGCGTCCTGATATCCAAATCAGTTCTGACTTTATTGTTGGTTTCCCTGGTGAAACAGACAAAGATTTCCAAGACACAATGAAGCTAATCAAAGACGTAGACTTTGACATGAGCTTCAGCTTTATCTTCTCACCTCGTCCAGGTACACCAGCGGCAGATTACCCTTGTGATATTCCAGAGCAAGTGAAAAAAGAGCGTCTATACGAGCTGCAACAAACCATCAATGCACAAGCAATGCGTTACTCACGCCTAATGCTTGGTACTGAGCAGCGTGTACTGGTTGAAGGCCCTTCTAAGAAAAACCTAATGGAACTGCGCGCTCGTACAGAAAACAACCGTGTAGTAAACTTTGAAGGTAGCGCAGACCTAATTGGTCAGTTCGTTGACGTGAAGATTACGGACGTATTTGCAAACTCGCTACGTGGTGAGCTAGTACGTACAGAAAAAGACATGGACCTTCGTAGTGTGATTTCTCCAACACAAATGATGGCGAAAACACGTCGCGAAGATGAGCTAGGTGTAGCTACTTTTACGCCATAAGCTCGTATAAATCGCCATGGAGAGCCTGGTCGTCATCAGGCTCTCATTGAGTGGCATAAAATGAGAGGCAACATTGAGCAATAAAATCGTAACTCTAGAAATTAACCTAGAACCTTCAGATAACCGCCGACTTGCTAGCCTGTGCGGTCCATTCGACGACAACATCAAGCATTTAGAACGCCGTCTAGGCGTTGAAATCAACCATCGTAGTGACCATTTTACCATTGTTGGTAAGCCTCACACCTCAGCGGCTGCGCTGGACATTCTAAAAACGCTTTATGTAGATACTGCGCCTGTGCGTGGCGAGATCCCAGATATCGAACCAGAACAAATTCATCTGGCGATCAAAGAATCTGGCGTATTAGAACAAAATACCGAATCAAGTATTGCGCACGGTAAAGAAGTGTTCGTAAAAACCAAAAAAGGCGTCATTAAACCGCGCACACCAAACCAAGCTCAATACTTGGTCAATATGGTTACGCACGACATCTCTTTTGGTATTGGTCCTGCAGGTACAGGTAAGACTTACCTTGCCGTTGCAGCAGCAGTTGATGCACTAGAACGCCAAGAAATTCGTCGCATTCTTTTGACACGTCCGGCGGTAGAAGCGGGTGAAAAACTGGGTTTCTTACCTGGTGATTTAAGCCAAAAGGTTGACCCATACCTTCGTCCACTGTACGACGCATTATTCGAGATGCTAGGCTTCGAGCGAGTTGAGAAGCTGATTGAACGCAACGTTATAGAGGTTGCTCCTCTGGCATACATGCGCGGTCGCACTCTGAACGATGCTTTCATCATTCTAGATGAAAGTCAGAACACCACCGTTGAACAGATGAAAATGTTCCTGACTCGTATTGGTTTCAATTCTCGTGCGGTTATTACTGGTGACGTCACTCAGATCGACTTACCTCGTGGTGCGAAGTCAGGTCTTCGTCATGCGATTGAAGTGCTCAGTGAAGTCGACGACATCAGCTTTAACTTCTTCCAAGCAGATGACGTTGTTCGCCACCCTGTGGTTGCTCGCATCGTCAACGCCTACGAGAAGTGGGAAGCGCAAGATCAAAAAGAACGTAAAGAGTTCGAGAAACGTCGCCGTGAAGAGCGTGATGCTAAACTGTTAGAAGCAGCGAAAGCAGAACTTAGCGCTCAAGTCGCTGCAACTAAGGAATAAAAATGGCAATTGAACTTGATCTGCAACTGGCAGTCGAAAATGAAGAAGGCTTACCTTCGCAGCAAGACTTCCAACTTTGGTTAGACAAGGCCATCCCTCTTTTCCAACCTCAAGCAGAAGTGACAATTCGAATTGTCGATGAGAAAGAAAGCCACGCTCTTAACCATGAGTATCGTGGTAAAGACAAGCCGACGAATGTGCTTTCTTTCCCATTTGAAGCGCCTCCTGGCATGGAGATTGACCTTTTGGGCGATCTTATTATTTGCCGCCAAGTTGTTGAAAAAGAGGCAATTGAACAGAATAAGCCTCTGTTAGCACATTGGGCGCATATGGTTGTACATGGCAGCTTGCATCTGCTAGGTTATGATCATATCGAGGATGACGAAGCTGAAGAGATGGAGTCACTCGAAACCGAAATCATGCAAGGTATGGGTTATGAAGACCCTTATATTGCTGAAAAAGAGTAACCCTTTGGGTACTCGACAGGGAAAGGCGAACCAATAAAACAGTTCTCGCGTTCGCCTCTCTACGTGAGCTATCACACGTCTGATAGCGTTACTTAATTGAGAAACAATGAACGAAGATAATTCTCCCTCTTCTAACGAAGGTAAGAAAGAAAAGGCAGAAGGTCCGAGTAGAAAGTCCTTCTTTGAACGCCTAGGTCAACTATTTCAAGGCGAACCAAAAGACCGCCAAGAGCTTGTGGATGTAATCCGCGACTCAGAAGTAAATGACCTGATTGACCACGACACTCGCGATATGCTCGAAGGTGTTATGGAAATCTCCGAAATGCGTGTGCGTGACATCATGATCCCGCGTTCGCAAATGGTCACCGTTGAGCGCACTGACGATTTAGATACTCTAATCGCACTTATTACCGATGCTCAGCACTCTCGCTACCCAGTAATCAGCGAAGATAAAGACCATGTGGAAGGTATTCTTCTTGCGAAGGACTTACTTAAATACTTAGGCTCAGGCAGTAACCCATTTGATATTGAAGAAGTAATTCGACCTGCAGTTGTGGTACCGGAAAGCAAACGTGTTGACCGCCTGCTAAAAGAGTTCCGTGAAGAACGCTATCATATGGCGATTGTTGTCGATGAATTCGGTGGTGTTTCTGGTCTTGTGACCATTGAAGATATCCTGGAAGAAATCGTCGGGGATATCGAAGATGAATTCGATGAAAGCGAAGAAACAGACATTCGTAAGCTAAGCAAGCATACGTTTGCTGTCAGAGCGCTGACAACCATCGAAGAGTTTAATGAGACATTCGGTACCAACTTCAGCGATGAAGAAGTAGATACGGTAGGTGGCATGGTCATGACTGCCTTTGGTCACTTACCTTCTCGCGGCGAATTGGTCGAAATTGAAGGCTACAACTTCAAAGTCACCGCTGCCGATAACCGTCGTGTCATTCAACTCCAAGTGACCATTCCAGACGAAGAAACGCTGGTTGAAGCCACTCAAGAGTAACGCGATACCCTACTACCGGGAATATCAGAAAAAACAATAATGATGAATTTACTCTTTCATCGCCTCAAGCGGCCCTTAGTGGCCGCTTTTGTTGGCGCCTCCACTACCCTAGCATTTGCTCCTTACCAGTTGTGGCCAATTGCCATTCTTAGCCCTGCAATATTGCTAATTCTTCTTGCAAACCAAACACCTAAGCGCGCGCTTTGGATAGGTTATGCTTGGGGGTTAGGCCAATTTGCAACAGGTGTTAGCTGGGTTTATGTCAGCATTTCTGGCTTCGGCGGGATGCCGCTGATTGCGAACCTCTTCTTGATGGGTATGCTCATTGCCTACCTTGCAGTTTATTCCGGATTGTTCGCTTGGCTAAACAATAAGTTTTTCCCTCAATTTAGCCTCAGTAAAGCGCTCCTTGCCGCACCAGCCTTATGGTTAATTACCGATTGGTTACGCGGTTGGGTGATGACCGGCTTCCCTTGGTTGTGGTTGGGCTATAGTCAAATTGATGCGCCACTAGCAAGCTTTGCACCGATCGGTGGTGTAGAACTGCTCACGCTGTTTGTTCTTATTAGTGCAGGTGCATTAGCATATGCGTGGATTCACAAACAGTGGTTGATGATTATCATCCCTGTTGTTTTGATGAGCGCAGGTTTTGGGATTCGGCAATATGATTGGGTGACACCTCGCCCAGAAGACACCACCAAAGTGGCGTTGATTCAAGGTAACGTCGACCAGAACCTCAAATGGCTGCCAAGCCAACGCTGGCCAACCATCATGAAGTACGCCGACCTGACGCGTGAAAACTGGGACGCCGACATCATTGTCTGGCCAGAAGCAGCAATCCCTGCATTTGAAGTTGAAGTGCCTTCCTTCTTGAGCAACATCGACAGTGCCGCGAAGATGAACAACAGCGCCATCATCACAGGCATTGTTAATCAATCGGAGGACAGGCAGTTCTATAACAGCATTCTGTCGCTAGGCGTCACACCATACGGTGATTACAGCTTTGATATGAGCGAACGCTACCACAAGCATCACCTATTACCGTTTGGTGAGTTTGTTCCGTTTGAAGATATCTTGCGCCCGCTCGCTCCATTCTTCAATTTACCAATGTCGTCGTTTAGTCGTGGGGCGTTCGTGCAACCTAATATCGTTGCGAACGGCATGCACATGGCACCAGCGCTCTGTTACGAGATCATTTTTAATGAACAAGTGCGTCAAAACGTTACTGACGAAACCGACTTCATTCTAACGCTTTCGAACGATGCATGGTTTGGACATTCGATTGGACCACTTCAACATATGGAAATCGCTCGCATGCGTGCTCTGGAACTGGGCAAGCCGCTGATCCGTTCAACAAACAACGGCTTAACAGCAGTAACCGATTATAAAGGCAAGATTGTAGAGCAAGTTCCTCAATTTGAAACAGCTGTACTACGTGCAGAGCTCACCCCAACAGATGGAACAACACCCTACCGAACGTTTGGCACTTGGCCATTGTATTTTTGGGTTGCGCTGAGTTTAATGCTGGCTTGGTGGTTACCGAGAAAGAAAGACTAAAAACGTCATTTTTTGACATAAGACGAATAACGAAAAAGAGGCCACACGGCCTCTTTTTTCTTATCAAGCAAATACAAAAAGATTGTATAGGTGGCTATGGTTTCAAGGACTGACGACTAAAGCCTTTGTGGCCACATTTGATACATGGAATGATGATAGTTGGATGGTTGTAGGTAGTTTTATGTCCGCACTCATCACAGACAAGTGTGCCTAAGCCGATAACCTCGCCAGCTTCATACAAGCCTTGATGCTCCAAGTCATCAAAAAGCTCTACCCATTCAACTTTGGTACGGTCCGTAATCTCTAGTAAGCCTTGCCAAATGGAATCCGCTACCGTTAAGTAAAAAGGACCGCTTTTGCTGTCTTCATAGCTCTCAGAAAACTCTTTTAAGTCGGCTTTCACATACGCGGCAATTAAGGCCAACTCATCTTTGGTCAAGTCATTGGCGGCTTCCACCACTTTGCCCGACGTTTCTAAAGCTTTGTTAACTTCTTCCGGACTTTGCTTCAAGGTTTCAATCACATCCTCGAGCATTTCCTCATAACCTGTTTTACGTTTAGGCATAACTGACCTCCATTCTTTCTCCTACCTAGGCGCATTCAGTGCGCATGGGTACAGATTGGCTATTGTTGTGATCCCTAGCTTTAGGTATTCTATGACGATCTATTTAAGTCTGTTCTAACCGAACTCACAAATTCCAAGATAACCGGATATCATCGATGCAAGAACAATACAATCCACAAGACATTGAACAGAAAGTTCAAAAGCACTGGGATGACAACAAGACCTTTGTTGTAAGTGAAGACCCAAATAAAGAAAAATTCTACTGTCTATCTATGTTCCCATACCCAAGTGGTCGACTGCACATGGGTCACGTGCGCAACTACACCATCGGTGACGTAGTATCTCGATTCCAACGCCTACAAGGCAAAAATGTAATGCAACCAATTGGTTGGGATGCGTTCGGTCTACCAGCAGAAAACGCAGCGGTGAAAAACAACACAGCACCTGCGCCATGGACTTACGAAAACATCGAATACATGAAAAACCAGCTTAAATTGCTAGGTTTTGGCTACGACTGGAATCGTGAATTCGCAACTTGTACGCCTGAGTACTACCGTTGGGAACAAGAGTTCTTCACTAAGCTTTACGAAAAAGGCCTAGTTTACAAGAAAACGTCTTCTGTTAACTGGTGTCCAAATGACCAAACCGTTCTTGCAAACGAACAGGTTGAAGACGGCTGCTGCTGGCGTTGTGACACTCCAGTAGAGCAAAAAGAGATCCCTCAGTGGTTCATCAAGATCACAGAATACGCGCAAGAGCTACTTGACGATCTAGACAAACTTGAAGGTTGGCCAGAAATGGTTAAGACCATGCAACGCAACTGGATTGGTCGCTCTGAAGGTGTGGAACTGAAGTTTGAAGTGAAAGGTCAACAAGACCTAGAAGTTTACACAACGCGTCCAGACACACTAATGGGTGTAACTTACGTTGGTATCGCAGCGGGTCATCCTCTAGCAACGCTAGCTGCAGAGAACAACCCAGAGCTTGCTGCATTCATCGAAGAATGTAAGAACACCAAAGTTGCTGAAGCTGAACTGGCGACAATGGAGAAGAAAGGTATGGCAACTGGCCTTACTGCTATTCATCCATTGAACGGTCGTGAAGTACCAGTTTACGTCGCAAACTTCGTATTGATGGACTACGGTACAGGCGCTGTAATGGCAGTACCTGCACACGACCAACGCGACTTCGAATTCGCAACTAAGTACGGTCTAGACATCATCCCAGTGATCAAACCAGCAGATGGTAGCGAGCTGGACATCTCTGAAGCGGCATACACAGAGAAAGGTGTATTGTTCGATTCAGGTGAGTTCGACGGCCTAGAATTCCAAGCGGCATTCGATGCAATCGCAGCGAAGCTAGAAGCGGAAGGTAAAGGCACTAAGACAGTTAACTTCCGTCTACGTGACTGGGGTGTATCTCGTCAACGTTACTGGGGTGCACCAATCCCAATGGTAACCACTGAAGACGGTGAAGTTCATCCAGTACCTGCTGACCAACTACCAGTGATTCTTCCAGAAGACGTGGTAATGGACGGCGTAACCAGCCCAATCAAAGCAGACAAAGAATGGGCGAAGACCACATTCAACGGCGAACCGGCTCTACGTGAGACAGATACGTTCGATACGTTCATGGAATCTTCTTGGTACTACGCACGTTACTGTTCACCACAAGCTGACGATATCCTAGATCCAGAAAAAGCAAACTACTGGCTACCAGTAGACCAGTACATCGGTGGTATCGAGCACGCTTGTATGCACCTATTGTACTCACGCTTCTTCCACAAACTGCTACGTGATGCAGGCTACGTAACGTCTGACGAGCCGTTCAAACAACTACTATGTCAAGGCATGGTACTGGCTGACGCGTTCTACTTCGAGAACGAGAAAGGCGGTAAAGAGTGGGTTGCACCAACAGATGTTGCTGTAGAGCGTGACGGTAAAGGCCGCATCATTTCTGCTAAAGACAACGAAGGCCGTGATGTAACACACTCAGGCATGATCAAAATGTCTAAGTCTAAAAACAACGGTATCGACCCTCAAGAGATGGTAGACAAGTACGGTGCTGATACAGTGCGTCTATTCATGATGTTCGCATCTCCAGCAGACATGACGCTTGAGTGGCAAGAGTCTGGCGTAGAAGGTGCAAACCGCTTCCTAAAACGTGTTTGGAAACTAGTGAAAGAACACGCAGAGAAAGGCGCAGCAGAAGCAGTGGATACAGCAGCACTTTCTGGTGAGCAAAAAGCACTTCGTCGTGACGTTCACAAAACTATCGCGAAAGTGACTGACGATATCGCTCGTCGTCAAACGTTCAACACAGCAATCGCAGCAATCATGGAACTGATGAACAAGCTAGCGAAAGCACCTCAAGAATCTGCACAAGATCGTGCAATTCTTGATGAAGCGCTAAAAGCGGTTGTAACGATGCTTTACCCAATCACTCCGCACATTTCATACGAGCTATGGACTGCGCTTGGTGAGTCAGACATCGACAACGCAGCATGGCCAACGTTTGATGAGAAAGCGCTAGTTGAAGACGAAAAAACTGTCGTTGTTCAAGTTAACGGTAAGCTACGAGCGAAGTTAACAGTAGCGGCAGACGCAACGAAAGAACAAGTTGAAGAGCTTGGTCTAAACGACGAAAACGTTACTAAGTTCACAGATGGCCTAACAATCCGTAAAGTAATTTACGTACCAGGTAAACTGCTGAACATCGTTGCAAACTAAGCGGTCACTGTAAGCAAATTACAGCTTGCAATAACGCAACGCAGAGCGAACTAATTCGCGCGCTAAGAGTCTTTAAACAGGGTAGTTCACTACCCTGTTTATTTACCTTAAACCATTCACAGTGAGTGGTTTAAGGTAAATAACCCCTTCAATTTAGGATGAATACAATCAATGCGCTTTTTCTCTTTGATTAAACTACCAGTGGTATTGGTACTAGCGGGGCTTCTTTCTGCCTGTGGTTTCCACCTTCGTGGCGAGTATTCCGTTCCGGAAGAGCTGCACACCATGTCATTCTCTAGCTACGATGAATACAGCAAACTCACACGCTATGTACGCTCTCAGCTGCAACTCAACAAAGTTGACCTAGTTCAGCCGTCATCTTCAGTACCAAATCTGCATTTAATCAAAGCAACCATGGATGAGAGAACACTCTCGCTTTACCAAAACAGTCGTGCGGCAGAAAAAGAATTGACTTACGTGGTGCAATATCGCGTCACAATTCCAGGATTTGGCTCAAAAAATTTCACCACAACCGTGAACCGCAACTACCTAGACAACCCGTTAACGGCATTGGCAAAATCGGTTGAACGTGACGTAATCGAAGACGAGATGCGTCAACAAGCAGCGAAACAGATGATGCGTCAGCTTGGCCGAATCCGTGCCGAGTACGAAGCGGGGCAAATTGCAGCGCCAACTGAGAAAACAAACTCTTAATCAACATGCGAATTTATGCTGACAAGCTAGCTGACCATCTAGCCAAACACTTAAAGCAGGTTTATCTGATCTTCGGAAACGAACCGCTACTGATCCAAGAAAGCCGCCAAGCGATTCAAAAAACCGCTCTACAACATGGTTTTGAAGAAAGACACCGTTTTGCTGTCGATGCAAGTTTAGATTGGAACCAAGTATATGACTGCTTTCAAGCTCTGAGCTTATTTTCTAGTCGACAACTCATTGAGCTTGAGATCCCAGAAAGCGGTGTCACTACAGCTATCAGCAAAGAGCTACAGACTCTGTGTGACATGCTGCATGATGACATCATGCTAGTGATCATCGGAACGAAGCTGACTAAAGCGCAAGAAAATGCCAAATGGTTTAAAGCACTGAATGCCAAAGGCGACTGGGTCAGCTGCCTAACCCCGGATCTTCAGCGTTTGCCTATGTTTGTGCAAACGCGCTGCCGCGCATTGGGTTTAAAGCCCGATCAGCAATCCTTACAGATGTTGGCACAGTGGCATGAAGGCAACTTATTTGCACTTTCTCAGAGTCTAGAGAAACTGGCTTTGCTCTATCCTGATGGCGAACTGACAGTTGTACGCTTAGAGGAAGCCTTAAGTCGACACAACCACTTTACGACGTTTAACTGGATTGATGCATTACTTGCAGGTAAAGCTAATCGTGCTCAACGCATCCTGCGTCAGTTAGAAGCCGAAGGCATTGAAACGGTCATTCTCATCCGAAGTGTGCAGAAAGAGTTCAACCAACTATTAAGCATGCATCAAGATCTGACTCAAATGCCGATTAGCCAAGTCTTTGAGAAGTATCGCGTTTGGCAAAATAAACGTCCGCTTTATAACGCCGCGTTAATGCGCTTATCAGCAAGCCGTATTTGCGCCCTAATCTCCTTGCTTGCGCAAGCTGAGATTAAAGCCAAAACCCAGTATGACGAGTCCGTCTGGCCAACTATTCATCAATTGAGCTTAGAAAGCTGCTCTCCTGATATTAAGCTGGCAATTTAAAAATCAAAGCGTGCTATAGTGCGCGACCTATTTTGCCCAACTACACGCAAAATAGATGAGATGTAAAAGAGATAACCCGAGGAAAACCGAGTGCTTCGCGAAGAACTGAAAGACTTTTTAGCAGACAAAGCCGACGATATGAAAGCGGAAGATATTGTCATCCTAAACGTGGAAGACAAATCCAGCGTAACAGACTACATGATCATTTGTACGGGTACGTCTAAACGCCACGTTTCATCCATCGCCGATCACGTTGCATCTGAAGTAAAAAAAGCAGGCCTTGAACCTTTAGGTATGGAAGGAGAAAACGAAGGTGAATGGGTTGTCCTAGATATGGGCGACGCGATGCTGCATGTCATGCAGGAAGAACACCGCTCTCTGTACCAATTAGAAAAACTCTGGGGTTAATCTTTTGAAAATTCAACTAATTGCCGTTGGCACAAAAATGCCAAAGTGGGTTGAAGAAGGCTTCCAAGAATACCGTCGTCGTTTCCCTCATGATATGCCACTAGAGTTGGTTGAAATCTCAGCAGGAAAACGTGGCAAAAACGCTGATATTGCTCGAATTCTACAAAAAGAAGGCGAAGCGATGTTAGCAGCAGTGCCAAAAGGCAATCGTATCGTGACCCTAGATATTCCCGGTAAAAAGTGGGACACCCCACAACTGGCAGAGCAGCTAGAAGCTTGGAAACTCGATGGTCGTGACGTTTCTATTCTGATAGGTGGTCCTGAAGGTTTAGCACCTGCATGTAAAGCCGCAGCCGACCAAAGTTGGTCACTGTCAGCGCTAACGTTACCGCACCCACTTGTGCGTATCGTCATGGCAGAGAGTTTATACCGAGCGTGGAGCATTACCGCTAACCACCCTTACCATCGCGAATAATCGTTGTTTAACTTTAGAGCCAAGCGTTAATGATTCGTAGACGCCGCAGTCAAATCCGAGATTATCAAGCCGAAGCGCGCCTATTCGCCAGCCGCGCTATCGTTGCTTTTTTCGGCATCGTTATATTGATGGGCTTGCTGGTCGCCAATATGTACAACATTCAGGTGAACCAGTTTCAAGATTATCAAACCCGTTCAAATGACAACCGCATCAAAGTGGTTCCTATTGCGCCAAACCGCGGTCTTATCTACGACCGAAATGGTGTCCTGTTAGCCGAAAACCGTCCTGTCTTTAACTTGGAGCTGACTCCAGAAAAAATCAAAGACATCGACGCTACTATCCAAGAATTGCAAACCATTCTGGAAATCACACCAGAACAGATCGAACGCTTCCATCGTGAGCGTAAGCGTACCCGTCGATTCAAATCCGTCCCATTGCTAACCCAGCTGAACGAAAAGCAGGTCGCGGTCTTTTCCGTCAACCAATACCGTTTTCCTGGTGTTGAAATCAGTGCCACACTCAAACGTTACTACCCTTACGGGGAAGTGTTAACGCACGTAATCGGCTATGTTTCTCGTATCAATGACCGAGACATGCAGCGTTTGATTCGAGAAGAAAAAGACGCCAACTACCAAGCGACTCGTGACATCGGTAAGTTGGGCATCGAAAAATACTACGAAGATCTGCTGCACGGCACTGCTGGCTACCAAGAAGTGGAAGTCAACAGCCGAGGACGCGTGATTCGCACGTTAAAATACGTACCGCCAGTTCCGGGCAAAGACATTGTCTTAAACCTCGATATCAACTTGCAGCTTTACGTTCATCAGCTTTTGGATGGTCGACGTGGCAGCGCTATCGTGCTTGATCCTCGTGACAATGGGGTGCTAGCTATGGTGTCTAGCCCAAGTTACGACCCGAACGCTTTTGTCCACGGCATTTCAGGTAAAGCCTATCGCGACTTGTTGAACGATAAAAACCGCCCGTTGGTAAACCGCACGACCCTAGGTATTTATCCGCCAGCTTCAACAATCAAGCCATTTATGGCAGTCGCAGCGTTGCAAGAAGGCGTAATCACGCCAAATACTACTCGCAACGACCCAGGTTATTGGCGCATTCCTAACTCAGACACTCGTCCATTCCGTGACTGGTTGCGTTGGGGACATGGCCGCGTAGATGTCATTAAATCCATTGAAGAGTCTGTTGATACGTTTTACTACCAAATTGCTTATGACTTGGGGATCGACCGAATTTCAAACTGGATGATGATGTTTGGTTTTGGTGACTACACAGGCATCGATATCTACGAAGAAAGTAAGGCTAATATGCCAACTCGTGATTGGAAGATGTCTCGTCACAAAACGCCTTGGTATAAAGGTGACACCATTCCTGTTGGTATCGGCCAAGGCTATTGGACGGCGACACCTATGCAAATTGCGAAAGCAACATCGGTGTTAGTGAATAATGGTGCGGTTTCCGCTCCTCATCTCCTAAAGTCCACCATCGATAATGGTGATAACTTTGAGGAACAAGAAACCTCTGAATACGTAACCTACCCACCGATTCAAAATGTGCCAGAAAAATACTGGGATATTGCGAAAGAAGGTATGCGCCGTGTAAACCATGGTACTCGTGGTACGGCTCGTCGTTCTTTCTACAATATGAGCTACCAGACAGCCGGTAAATCAGGTACAGCGCAGGTCTTTGGCTTGGGCGAGAACGAAGAGTACAACGCAGATGAAATCGCGGAACACTTGCGTGACCACGCCCTGTTTACGGGCTTTGCTCCGTTTGACGATCCAAAAGTTATCGTTACTCTCGTGCTAGAAAACGCAGGCGGTGGCTCAAGTAACGGTGGCCCAATGGCGAGAAAAATCTTTGACCGAGTGGTACTTGGCCCAGAAGAAATCAAACCAGAAGATGACAAAACCAACGCGCAAAAAGAGGTTACACGCTAATGAAGATGGATCCCTCTACAGGTAAAAACCGCGCCTTGTTTGAGCGCTTCCATATCGACTTGCCCCTCCTACTCGGCATCTTTGCTTTAATGGGTTTTGGTCTTGTGATCATGTACAGTGCCAGCGGACAAAGTTTGGAGATGATGGATCGCCAAGCAATGCGCATGGTATTGTCTCTTGTCGTGATGGTGGTTCTGGCTCAACTTTCTCCACGAACGTATGAAAGCCTGGCGCCACTAATGTTTGTTGCCGGTGTAGTTTTACTATTTGGCGTACTGTTCTTTGGTGAGGCCTCGAAAGGTGCGCAACGCTGGCTCAACCTAGGCTTTGTTCGATTCCAACCGTCCGAATTACTCAAACTTGCGGTACCGTTGATGGTTGCGCGCTATATCGGTCGCCAACCATTACCACCAACATTCCGAACGCTGATTGTTGCGCTAATCATGGTGTGCTTACCAACGATTCTTATCGCGAAACAACCAGATTTGGGAACGTCGATTCTGATTGCGGCTTCAGGTATTTTCGTTATTTTCCTAGCAGGCATCAGTTGGAAGATCATCGCAGCGGCTGCCATTGCCTTAGGTGGTTTCATACCAATTTTGTGGTTCTTCTTGATGCGCGAATACCAAAAGGTTCGCGTTCGTACTCTGTTCAATCCAGAATCTGACCCACTTGGCGCGGGTTACCACATTATCCAAAGTAAAATTGCGATTGGTTCTGGCGGTATTTCCGGTAAAGGTTGGTTGCACGGTACGCAGTCACAACTGGAATTTCTTCCTGAACGACACACTGACTTTATCTTTGCAGTAATTGCTGAGGAATGGGGTATGATTGGCTTCCTTTGCCTATTAGCCATCTATCTCTTCATTATTGGTCGAGGTTTGTACCTTGCTAGCCAAGCACAAACCGCGTTTGGACGAATGATGGCAGGCAGTATTGTACTTAGCTTCTTCGTGTATATTTTTGTAAATATCGGCATGGTGAGTGGCATCCTACCTGTTGTAGGTGTACCGTTACCACTGATCAGCTACGGCGGTACCTCGATGGTGACCCTAATGGCTGGTTTTGGCATTTTGATGTCGATTCATACGCACCGAAAAGCATTCTCTAAGGCGACCTAGACATGCAAAAACGCGCTTTATATTCCTTAGTTTTTTCTGCACTGATTTTGGCTGGTTGTTCATCCACCAGCCAAAAGACACAAGAAGGCCGTTACGAACTTGAATCCGATGTAGCACCTGATACACCGCTTTCAGTCGAACACATCGAGGATGCGCATCCCAAATACGAACCTTACAGTCTAGGTGGTAATACCGATTACCACTTGCGCGGTAATGATTACAAGATCGTTCGCGACGCAAAAGGGTTTACTGAAAAAGGTCGTGCATCTTGGTACGGTAAAAAGTTCCAGGGGCATTTGACGTCTAACGGTGAAATCTACGACATGTACTCCATGACCGCTGCACATAAAACGCTACCGTTACCAAGTTATGTGAAAGTGACCAACACCGACAATGGCAAAACCACAGTCGTTCGAGTAAATGACCGAGGTCCGTTTCACGATGGCCGTATCATTGACTTAAGCTACGCCGCTGCGCATAAATTGGATGTCATAAAAACAGGAACAGCGAATGTTGAAATCGAAGTTATCAGCGTAGAGAAACCTACCGATCAAAAGTCGCTAGAATCTCACCCAAAGTACGTCATTCAAGTCGCATCTTCAAAAAATGAAGATCGCGCACGAACTTTAGGCGCAGAGCTTGGTCAAAAGCTGGATACCGAAACTTTCTTAGAAAACGCGAAAGAGTCTTATCGCTTGTTATTGGGTCCATTTACTGACTATTCCCTGACGCAAGCCACACTGGATAAAGTAAAGTTGCTCGGCTATTCGTCCGCATTTATTAAAAAACACAACACTGCGAAATGACCTTGAGTCATGAATTTCTAAACGAATCCCCTCTTACATAAGTGGGGATTCTGGTAAGATGTGTGCAGTTAAACCCAAAAATTTGAATTACCATGAATAAAAATAAGTTTGTGAAATCTATTCTCGTTTCTTCGGTTGCCCTTTCTGCAACCTTCGCTCAATCTGCTTTTGCATCACCAGTCGTTGTTCCAGATGCGCCTCAAATTGCGGCAAAAGGCTACGTACTGATGGATTACCATTCAGGTAAAGTGCTAGCAGAAAAAGAGATGAACACAAAATTGTCTCCTGCTAGTCTAACTAAAATGATGACCAGCTACGTAATCGGCCAAGAGCTAGCGCGTGGTAATATCTCAGAAGATGATGACGTAACCATCAGTAAGAATGCATGGGCGAAAAACTTCCCAGATTCTTCAAAAATGTTCATTGAAGTAGGTACTACGGTAAAAGTACGCGATCTTAACCGTGGTATCATCATTCAATCAGGTAACGATGCTTGTGTGGCAATGGCTGAACACATCGCAGGTTCTGAAGATGCATTTGTTGACCTAATGAACGCGTGGGCAAATACCCTAGGCATGAAGAACTCTCATTTTGCCAACGTTCACGGCCTAGATAACTCAGAACTGTACTCAACACCTTACGACATGGCGCTACTTGGTAAAGCCCTGATTCGTGACGTGCCAGACGAGTACCGTGTTTACTCTGAAAAGAAATTCACTTACAACGGCATCACCCAATACAACCGCAACGGTCTACTTTGGGATAAGAGCATGAACGTTGATGGCATCAAAACTGGGCACACAAGCAACGCAGGTTACAGCCTAGTAAGCTCGGCAACAGAAGGCCAAATGCGTTTGGTTGCTGTAGTGATGGGCACTAAAGATGCAAATGCTCGTAAATCAGAAAGTAAAAAACTACTGAGCTACGGCTTCCGCTTCTTCGAAACAGTAGCGCCTCATAAAGCGGGTGAAACCTTCGTAGAAGAAAAAGTGTGGATGGGTAACAAAGACACCGTTGCTCTGGGTCTTGATCAAGACACTTACGTAACACTGCCACGCGGTGAAGCGAAAAACCTAAAAGCAAGCTTCGTACTTGAAAAAGAGCTAGAAGCCCCAATTAATAAAGGTGATGTAGTCGGTAAGCTATACTATCAAATCGATGGTGAAGATATTGCTGAATACCCGCTAATGGCGCTAGAAACCGTAGAGCAAGGCAGCTTGTTCAGCCGTTTGTGGGATTACATCGTATTGTTATTCAAGAGCTTCTTCTAAACGAGTCGCAGAATAGCAAACTTATTCGCAAAGCCGCCAATTATGGCGGCTTTTTAAGTCTGTGATCCTCACCTTGAGTTCACCCTAATTTGACTGTACTATTTCGCACCGCAACGAATACCAACTGGAGTTATCGATATGCTAACCATCAACTCTGATGCAAAATTGAAAGACCTGCTTGAGTTCCCTTGTTCTTTTACTTACAAGGTAATGGGTCATGCAAAGCCTGAACTTCCAGAACTCGTTCTTGAAGTAATCCAGCGCCATGCTCCAGGTGACTACAGCCCAAAAGTCAAACCAAGCGCTAAAGGCAACTACCACTCAGTGTCTATCAACATCACTGCAACATCTATCGAGCAGGTTGAAACCCTATACAAAGAATTGGGCGAAATCGACATCGTTCGTATGGTTCTATAATTTTTTGATAGATTAAATTTTTTTTGAAAGCAGCTTCGGCTGCTTTCTTTTTATTTATCAACCAGATAACTCGATATCCTTGTGCTTTCAGTTAAAAATCTGTTACTCAGCGGTAGAGCATCTGGGTCATCCGGTTTATAATCCAAAAACTTTATATATTAGCGACAGGAATTCCCATGCAACACCAACTTGTTGTAAAACGACTTGGCCGCCAAGACTATGAGCCTGTATGGAAGGCGATGCATGAGTTCACCGACCAACGCACAGAAGAAACCCCTGATGAAGTCTGGTTGGTCGAACATAACCCAGTATTTACCCAAGGGCAGGCAGGCAAAGCCGAGCACTTAATTAACACTGGTGATATTCCTGTCGTACAAAGTGACCGTGGTGGTCAGGTAACCTATCATGGTCCTGGTCAACTCGTGGCTTACTTCTTGATCAACCTACGTCGCAAAAAATTAGGCGTACGAGATCTCGTTACAACCATCGAGAACCTCGTGATCAACACATTAAAAGCATACAATATCGACTCTGCCGCAAGACCAGACGCCCCTGGCGTTTACGTCGATGGCAAGAAAATATGCTCTCTCGGTCTACGTATTCGTAAAGGTTGCTCATTCCATGGGTTAGCCCTGAATGTAAATATGGACTTAACGCCGTTCCTACGCATCAACCCTTGTGGTTATGCAGGCATGGAAATGGTTCAAGTGAGCCAATTTAACGGCCCGAGTGACGCAGAAACCGTAGAAAAACAATTAATAGAAGAACTCGTTACTTTGCTCGATTACGAGCGAGTAGAATTCAGCACAGAAGCACCTTCTCAAGGTAATAAAGCATGAGCAAACCAATCCAGATGGAAAAAGGCGTTAAATATCGTGACGCCGATAAAATGGCATTGATTCCCGTAAAGAACATGCCTACAGAGCAGAAAGAAGTGCTACGTAAGCCTGATTGGATGAAGATCAAGCTACCAGCCGACAGCCAACGAATTCAAGACATCAAAGCTGCGATGCGTAAGAACAAGCTTCACTCCGTATGTGAAGAAGCGTCTTGCCCTAACCTAGCGGAATGTTTTAACCACGGTACAGCAACCTTCATGATCCTAGGTGCTATCTGTACTCGTCGTTGTCCTTTCTGTGACGTTGCTCATGGCCGTCCATTACCACCAGAAGCAGAAGAGCCACAAAAACTGGCAAGAACTATCGCCGACATGAAACTGAAGTACGTTGTTATTACTTCAGTAGACCGTGACGACCTACGTGATGGTGGCGCACAACACTTTGCCGATTGTAACCGTGAGATCCGCGCGTTAAATCCAGACATCAAGATCGAAACACTGGTTCCTGACTTCCGTGGTCGTATGGACGTAGCGCTTGACCTGATGAAAGACAACCCGCCAGATGTCTTCAACCACAACCTAGAAACTGCACCGCGTCTTTACCGTAAAGCTCGCCCAGGTGCGAACTACAAGTGGTCACTTGAGCTTCTTAAGAAGTTCAAAGAACAGCATCCAGATGTACCGACCAAATCAGGTCTGATGATGGGCCTTGGTGAAACCAAAGAAGAAATCATCGAAGTGCTTAAAGATCTGCGTGCACACGGTGTAACGATGCTAACTCTAGGTCAGTACCTAGCGCCAAGCCGTCACCACTTGCCTGTAGAACGTTACGTTCCACCATCAGAGTTTGACGAGCTAAAAGAAGTCGCACTAGAGCTAGGCTTCACGCACGCAGCATGTGGTCCATTTGTTCGCTCTTCATACCATGCCGATATGCAGGCACAAGGTCTTGAGATAAAATAAGCATCTTGAACTCGAAAACTGAAAAGGTTGGCTTAGTGCCAACCTTTTTTGTATCTGCCAAACAAGAGATGCCCTGCACTACTCTCTTTTATTCGATGGCACGATTAAACAATCCCAGACGCCAGAAAAACAAAAAGGCCCTCAATTGAGGACCTTTAGTATTTTCAAATTGATTTGTTTCTAGTTCAAGGAAAAGGCGCGCAGTTTACAACTGTAAATGGGCACCTTTGACGCAGAAATAGAGTGAATCAGACAGAACAATTAGGCGTAAACCGGTAGACGCTTACAGATTTCTAATACTTTCTGTTTAGTCGCTTCGATAACTTCTTCGTTGCCGATGTTATCTAGGACGTCACACATCCAGTTTGCTAGATCTTTTGCGTCTTCTTCAGTAAAACCACGACGAGTGATCGCTGGTGTACCTACACGAATACCAGACGTTACGAATGGGCTGCGTGGGTCATTTGGTACTGAGTTCTTGTTTACTGTGATGTTTGCTGCACCTAGTGCCGCGTCTGCATCTTTACCAGTGATGTCTTTGTCGATTAGATCAACAAGGAACAAGTGGTTTTCTGTGCCGTTAGATACGATTTTGTAGCCACGCTCTTGGAACTGACCAACCATTGCTTTTGCGTTTTTCACTACGCGAGCTTGGTAAGCTTTGAACTCTGGCTCCATCGCTTCTTTGAACGCTACTGCTTTACCAGCGATAACGTGCATTAGAGGGCCACCTTGACCACCAGGGAACACAGCTGAGTTCAGCTTCTTGTACATATCTTCGCCAGCATTAGACAAGATAAGACCACCGCGAGGGCCTGCTAGTGTTTTGTGCGTCGTTGTTGTTACTACGTGAGCGTGTGGAACAGGTGTTGGGTATTCGCCTGCTGCGATAAGACCAGCTACGTGTGCCATATCAACGAAAAGGTAAGCATCTACTTTGTCCGCGATTTCACGCATGCGCTTCCAATCAACGATTTGCGAGTAAGCAGAGAAACCACCGATGATCATCTTAGGCTTGTGCTCAAGCGCTAGCTGTTCCATCTCGTCGTAATTGATTTGACCCGCTTCATCGATACCGTAAGGGATAACGTTGTAATGCTTACCAGAGAAGTTTACTGGAGAACCGTGAGTCAGGTGACCACCGTGCGCTAGGCTCATACCTAGTACTGTATCGCCTGGGTTAAGAAGCGCCATGTAAACTGCGCTGTTTGCTTGAGAACCTGAGTGAGGTTGTACGTTCGCGTACTCACAACCGAATAGTTTGCATGCACGATCGATAGCAAGCTGTTCTGCTTTATCTACGTACTCACAACCGCCGTAGTAACGCTTGCCTGGGTAGCCTTCAGCGTATTTGTTCGTTAGCTGAGAACCTTGCGCTTCCATTACACGTGGGCTTGTGTAGTTTTCAGAAGCGATAAGTTCAATGTGTTCTTCCTGGCGAAGGGTTTCTTCCTGGATAGCTGCGAACAGTTCCGCATCGTAATCTGCGATGTTCATATCACGCTTAAGCATCTGTATCTCCTGACTCAGATTAGTACTGAAAGTTGCAAAAAAACTGGTTAACGACCTAACGCAAACGTTTTCGTCGCATCAATGGCGCGCATTCTACATAATTTGATCTAGGTCATAAAGAGAAATTTACAATTTTTCTCATGCAGTTTTTTCATGATGACAAGCAATAGTTATCATGGTGATGTTGCAATTGTTCAACCACGATTTATTGCCTGTCAATTTTGTGCTTTACACCCTGTAAAACAGCAATTACATAGGTTTACCGCAAATTTTACCCTCTAGCTACCGAAAAGATCATCTTTTTACTACTATGCACGCCTTATTTCTCACCGATGACTGCACTTTTGATGGAAAAACACTCAAGAAAAGAAGACTGGATAGCAATTCTCACTGGTACCTTTTTGGTCGCTCAGGGCGTTTTCTTTCTCCAATCCGCGAACCTTCTAACAGGAGGCACGACTGGATTGGCATTGCTAATAAGCCAATTTACACCTTTTACCTTTGGTGTGCTGTACTTTTTGGCAAACTGTCCTTTTTACTTACTCGCATGGAAACGCTTCGGCCGTCATTTCGCAATCAATAGCGCTATTTCTGGCGCTTTGGTTTCTATCTTTGCCGATCACCTTTATTTGCTGATCTCACTCGAATCGGTTAACGAAATTTATTGCGCGGTAGCTGGTGGCCTATTGATGGGATTAGGTATGCTGATTTTGTTCCGACATCGCTCCAGCCTAGGTGGCTTTAACGTGTTGTGTTTGTTTATTCAGGACAAGTTTGGCATTTCTGTTGGCAAAAGCCAGATGGCAATCGATGCATGTATCCTGTTTGCTTCATTCTTCTTTGTCACTCCAGAGGTGATTGGCCTTTCGATTTTGGGTGCCTTTGCACTGAATGTCGTATTGGCGATGAATCACAAACCACACCGATATTCCGTTACCTACGGTTCATAAACTTTTGATGATAATTGACGCGCGATTTATAAGATTTCGCGCTTCAATAACTATATAATATTTCGCGATTTCCAAATAACTCGGTACGGTATGCGCGACTTTCTACAACAAGCCAAACAAACTCATAGTTGTATTGCGATTGGCGAGTTGGTCTACAATCCGAAAACACAGACTCTTCATCAAGACACTATCGCGATTGATCTCGAACCTCGTACCATTGAGTTATTAGAACTTCTGCTAACAAGCGTGGGGCATCCGCTCTCTGCCGACACCATTATCGAAACCATTTGGCAGAGCAAATTCATCTCCAAGAATGTGCTCACTAACCGCATTAGCACCTTACGTGCGCTGCTACAGCAACACCTACCCGAGTACGATGCGGCTAAGCTCGTGGTCACTTATCCTCGCAAGGGCTATTTTCTTAACCCTGCCAATATCCGTTTAATACCACCAGCGAAAAGCCATCGACGCGTTATTCCAACTCAGGTTGCGAGTAATAAGAACTTCAAGCTAATTTTTGCTTATAGCTTGTGTGCCATACTTGCGGTTTGTAGTGTGACGCCCGCAAGCTTGCTATGGCAACGCCAAGAGATTTCAACACAACAAACACGTCATCAGTTACTTATCCCCAAAGTCGAGTTGCTGCTCAACCGTGTCGATGCAATCGGCTCTCAGGCGCGAAAATATCGCACACTGGTCAAAGCCGTCTTACTGCAACAACAAGTTGAATATCCATATACCGACATCGCTAACCAAGACGCTCCAAGTTACTTTCTGGATCCCATTGGTCATACACCGTATTTCCCTGGTGTACGAAATATGCAAACCAGTGATTACGAACTCAACATAGAGTTAAAAGACGGCGCAGAACAAGGCACCTTGAAAGCGCAGATGAACCTTATTTATCCTGCGACAGGGAAGCTGGCATTTCGCAATGAATACACACTGCGCTTATCCGACCTACAATCGGACATCTTCCAAATTCACTCGGATGTCGCACAATACTTCAACTTGCCTGCACCTTCGGCAAGCACATGGCAGCTGTCAGACGTTCACCAAAAAATGCTGTTTGAGAATGTCTTTTCTAACCAACCTCTCCAACAAGCTGATGAGTTTGCGGCTATCACAGCCGCAAGGTATCTCAAATAAAAGAAGGCTTTGGGGAGCACACCAAAGCCTTCATCTCGAACATCAATCCTAGGGGTGATGACACCCGAGTTTATTCTTCTATCAATAAAATAAGAGTTTCGTAAGGTCGTAACACTTGATGGTTTGACGCGACTGCGCTCGCTGAGTTTTGATAATTGGATAGCAAGTTTTTCGCTTTACTCAGTTCAAAACGTTCTGGCAGAACGCATTCCACCTCTTCAGCGTAGTAGTTATTGATACAGAGCAGCGTTTGTTTGTCGTTCTGGCGAGCGTAAGCAAAAATGCGTTGATGCTCTGGCAGTAAATCTTCATAACGGCCATCGGTGATCACCGGAACCTGTTTACGTAGCTCAATCAAACGTTTGTAGAAGTAGAACACCGAGTTCAAATCAGCAACCGCCGCTTCTGCGTGGATTTCAGAGTAATTCTGCGCCACCTCAAGCCACGGTGTGCCTTCGGTAAAACCAGCGTGCTTTTGGCTATTCCACTGCATTGGCGTACGTGAGTTATCACGCGACTTCTGCGCCAAAATCGCCATCATCTCCTCGTGTGATACGCAATCGCGGTTGACCATGATGTCGTACATGTTGGTGCTTTCTACGTCGCGGTACTGGCTGATCTCAGTGTAACCAGGGTTGGTCATACCAATCTCTTCACCTTGATAAACATACGGCGTGCCTTGCATCATATGTACAGACGCCGCCAGCATTTTCGCCGACTCAACGCGGTATTGTTTATCATCACCTAAGCGGCTGACCACACGAGGCTGATCGTGGTTACACCAGAACAGTGCGCCCCACCCTTTGCCATTTAAGCCCGTTTGCCAATGGTTGAAGATCTGCTTTAACTGAATGAAATCAAACGGCGCTTTGGTCCATTTTTCACCATTCGGATAATCGACTTTCAGGTGGTGAAAATTGAACACCATCGACAGCTCTTTGCCATCTAATGAAGAGTATTGCTGGCAGTGCTCTAGCGTGGTCGAAGACATTTCCCCCACCGTCACGCTGCCGTACTTTTGAAACACGGCTTCGCTGATTTCTTGCAGATATTCGTGCACGCGAGGACCATCAGTATAGAAACGACGGCCATCGCCAATATCATCACTTGGGAAGTCTTGCTGTTTAGAAATCAGATTGATGACGTCGAGACGAAAACCATCCACGCCTTTGTCTGCCCAGAAACTGATGACTTCTTTGACTTCTTCACGCACCGCTGGGTTTTCCCAGTTCAAATCCGCCTGCTCTTTAGCAAAAAGGTGCAAGTAGTACTGCCCTGTCGCATCATCCAATTCCCAAGCATTGCCTCCAAACTTCGATTGCCAGTTGTTAGGTTCAGCGCCATCAATCGGATCTTTCCAGATGTAGTAGTCACGGTATGGGCTGTTTTTGTCCCCTAACGCGGATTGGAACCAATGATGCTCAGTCGACGTGTGGTTCACTACAATGTCCATGATGATACGAATACCCAACTGATGCGCTTCTGCCAGCAAGGTATCGAAATCATCCATAGTGCCAAACTCTGGATTGATCGCGTAGTAATCGGAAATATCGTAACCGTTATCAACCATTGGAGACTGATACACTGGCGTCAGCCAAATCGCATCCACACCAAGGTGTTTTAGATAATCCAGTTTAGAAATGATCCCTTTAATGTCGCCCGTGCCTTTACTGCCACTGTCACAAAAGCTTTTTGGGTAAATTTGGTAGATGGTTGCGGTTTTCCACCAGCTCTCATCATGCTTGGTCATAGCCATTTCTAACACTCACTTACCAGTAATCGGAAACTTAAAATTTGAAAAGAAAAACAGGAGGAGGCAGCCAAGTCACTGCCTCAAATTGAATTACGCGTTTGCCGCTTCAAGCTCACCTTTCGCTTGTGCACGCTTATAGAGAATTAATGTTAATGCGGCAGGTACCACCATCGCGACTAGCATCGCCAGAGCAAAGATACCCCAGAACTGCGGCTGGATAGATAAGATACCCGGCAAGCCGCCTACGCCGATACCGTTCGCCATTACGCCCGCACTACCACAGATAGCAGCAGCACATGCACTACCGATCATCGCGCTCAACATTGGGAACTTGTATTTCAAGTTGATGCCGTACATGGCTGGCTCTGTTACGCCAAGGTAGGCAGAAATCGCCGCAGGCACTGAGATTTCACGCTCATCCTGCTTTTTACTGATGATAATGATGCCAACCACTGCCGATGCTTGAGCAATGTTCGATAGTGCAATTAAAGGCCAAATCGGAGTGCCACCCAATTCTTGCATCAACTGTAAGTCAACGGCATTGGTTGTGTGGTGGATACCAGTAATCACAAGTGGCGCGTATAGGAAGCCGAAGATGGTTGAGCCAATCATCGCGAAGTCACCCGTCATGGCCGCTTTTGCTGCGAATGCCACGCCATCACCCAACATACGACCAAATGGACCAATGATCGAGTGCGCTAAAATCACCGAGGCAATGAGAGAAACAAACGGCACGACCACAAGGTATAGATAAGATGGGATGATGCGTTTTAAGTGCGTTTCGATAAACGCCAGTGCCATACCCGCTAACATCGCTGGAATCACCTGCGCCTGATAGCCCACTTTCTCAATCACAAACAATCCGAAATCCCAAACTTCTGGTGCTTGTTTACCGATCAAGTACGCGTTCATTAACTGCGGCGAAACCAACGTCACACCGAGCGTGATGCCCAGAATCGGTGTACCGCCGAGCTTTTTCACGGTCGACCAACACACACCAACGGGTAGGAAGAAGAAAATCGCTTCACCAATTAACCATAGGAATGAGTGAACAGTCGCCCAAAACTGACTGATTTCCGTTAGGGTTTGACCATCAAACATTTTGATGTCGCCAATCACATTACGGAAACCAAGGATCAGACCACCAGTGATGATCGCAGGCAGCAACGGTACAAAGATTTCTGCAAGGTGGGAAATACCGCGCTCAACAATATTCATGTTTTGACGAGCAGCGTTCTTGGATTCGTCTTTGCTCGCTTCACTTTTACCGCTTAGCTCGATCAGAACTTTGTAAACCTCATCAACTTCAGTGCCGATGACGACTTGGAATTGACCTGCGTTGGTAAAACAGCCTTTCACCATACGCAAGGCTTCTAACTGTTTCATGTCCGCTTTGTCGGTATCATTTAGAACAAAACGCAAGCGAGTTAAACAGTGGCTTACACTGGCAATATTGTCCGGCCCCCCGACCAGCTCAATAAGACGCTCCACGTCTTTACGCGCAATCTTACTCATAACTTTGTCCACCCTGTATTGGATACATTCGATTCATCATTTTATTTTTATAAATGGGAACATTCCCATTTCTTAATTTTAATATTGCCACCCAAAGACAAAAAACAAAATGGGAACAGTCCCATTAATTGAGAATGATCACAGTATAATTTTAGAGCAGATCGTTTTAGAACGGGTTAACGGCAAACAGGATGTTGAGTGAAGTGAACGACTTCTTCATCGCCATTTAATTGATTAATCAGCATCTTAGCGGACTTTTCACCCGCAAGGGTATAACCCGGGTCAACACTAAATACTTTAGGGAAAAGGAAAGAAAGCAACTCGTTACCACCCACGCCTGTCACGACCACATCTTCACGACCTAACTCTTGAAGACGCTTAATTACTCCTAATGCAATGGTATCGCTGGCACACACAATCGCTTGCGTGTCTGCTTTTAAAACGTGATCCACCAACTGATAAGCACTTTCATGGCTGAGCTTACCGGTTTGGAAACAAGGTGTGAGTTGTTTACGTTGACACCAAGCTTTATAAGCATTTAAACGCGCCAAGCCTGTGGTTTTGTCTTCAGGATCAACACCAATGTAAGCAATGCGAGATAAAGCTTGCTGCTCAAGATGAGACAAAGCCATGTCTATCACACCTTGGTTATCATAATTGATGGAAGAGACGTTATTGGTATCCATCGCAATCACCACAATGCGATTGCCCCACTCGGCTAAGGCTTGCTCATCGCACCCAGTAAAGCCAAACACGATCACCCCATCCACATTGCGACGCTTAAGCACGTTTAGGTGTTCGTTGGTTTTGTCGCGATCAAACTGGCTTTCCATGATCACCGCATCATAACCAGCGGAATACAATGCATTGAGCATTGTACCAACAGCACGATTTTCGGATGGCGAGTCCAGACGGGAGATAATAACTCCAATGACTTTTTGGCTACCGCCTCGCATTGATTGCGCAGATTTGGACGGTATATAACCAGATTCACGAATGATTTGCTCTACTTTCTCTCGCGTTTGAGGTTTCACTTTTGGATCGTTGGTAAGCACACGGCTTACTGTTGATTTGCCAACGCCTGCCAATTTCGCGATATCAAGAATGGTGAGTTTTTTGCTCATAAGTGATCAAACTAGAATGGATGAATGCTTAGGTGACTGAACTTTAACAGCAATAAAAGAAAAGGGAAGCAAACGCTTCCCTTAAACATGCAAATTGTGGTGTTATTTTTGTAAATACGCTGGCACATCTGCGATGCTATCGAGCACTACTGTAGCTAATGCTTCACCTTGCTCGGTGATTGGCTTACCTGTGCGAACCAGAATCTTAGTGCCAACACCTGCGGCTTCTGCTGCCATCATGTCTTCGGCTTTATCACCAATCATCACAGATTTTTCCATGTCGATTTTCAAGAAGTCGCGAGCAGAGATAAACATACCAGGTTTAGGTTTACGGCAATCACAATCTTGCTTGTAGTCACCGATGCCATGCTCAGGATGATGTGGACAGTAGTAAAAACCATCAAACTCAACGCCATTATCAACGAAGTTCCAGTCCATCCATTGTGTCAGAGACAAGAAACGGTCTTCACTGAATTTACCGCGCGCGATGCCCGATTGATTCGTTACAAGCACCAACAGGTAACCTTTATCTTTCAGCGCTTTTGTCGCTTCAAACACACCGTCAATGTACTCAAAATCATGTTCGTCATGAACGTAGCCGTGGTCAACGTTGATCACGCCGTCACGATCGATAAAAACAGCAGGTTTTGCCAAAACGTATTTCTCTATTAACTCGGTTTAATCAGATTATTACATACCTTATAAACTTCAACACTATCTAATTCGTTCTAGGCCTCGACAAAACGGTTGATTTGTTGGGCAAGAATCGGTAAATCTGAGGGTGCCCCTCCGCTCATCTTCTTGTTGTTATCTACGCCTCTTTCTTTCCAAAACAGAACATCCATACATTTAGACGTCTAGACGTAAAAATATCTATTGACTTCATTCTGGTTAACCCATAGCATCAACTGAGAATTGAGATAAAGCTCAAAATTAAGTTCTGTCAAAGGCCGTTTTTGACAGCGAAGTTCCCCTTATCTCTGGGCAGGTTGAAACATGATAGAAATAAAAAACGTCAATAAAGTGTTCTACCAAGGCAGTAAGGAAATCCTTGCCCTGAAAGACATTAACCTACACATCGCCAAGGGCACCATCTTCGGTGTTATCGGTTCATCAGGCGCTGGTAAAAGTACTCTGATCCGCTGTGTAAACATGCTAGAAGCACCAAGCTCTGGATCCATCATCGTTGATGGCGTTGATTTAACAACACTCAGCAAAAAGCAGTTGGTTGAAACGCGCCGCAACATTGGCATGATCTTCCAGCACTTCAATCTGCTTTCGTCTCGTACTGTGTTTGATAACGTGGCTCTACCACTGGAACTGGCTGGCAAAGACAAATCGCAAATCACAACAAAAGTGACTGAGTTGCTAAAGCTTGTTGGCTTAGCGGACAAGCACGAAAGCTATCCGTCCAACCTAAGTGGCGGCCAAAAACAACGTGTGGCTATTGCTCGTGCATTGGCATCCGACCCAAGCGTACTGTTGTGTGACGAAGCCACCAGCGCACTGGATCCTGCAACGACTCAATCCATCCTTGAGCTATTAAAAGAGATCAACCGCAAACTCAACATCACGATTCTACTGATCACCCACGAAATGGAAGTGGTAAAAAGCATCTGTCACGAAGTGGCGATCATCGGTGGTGGTGAATTGGTTGAGAAAGGCACGGTTGGCGATATTTTTGCGCACCCGAAAACGGAACTGGCTCACGAGTTCATTCGTTCCACATTGGATCTTTCCATTCCAGAAGATTACCAAGCGCGTTTGCAACCAAATCGAGTTGAAGGCAGCTACCCTCTTGTCCGTATGGAATTTACTGGCGCAACCGTAGATGCACCGTTGATGTCGCAGATTTCGCGTAAGTACAACATCGACGTCAGCATTCTGAGTTCCGATCTTGATTACGCTGGCGGCGTGAAGTTCGGCATGATGGTCGCAGAGCTGTTTGGTAACGAACAAGACGACAGTGCAGCAATTGAATACCTGCGCGAGCACAACGTAAAAGTAGAGGTACTTGGTTATGTCCTTTAATACGATTTTTGAATGGCTAAGTTTAAACAGCAAACTACTTTTAGGTGCTACGTGGGAAACCATCTATATGGTCGCGGTTGCTGGCGTAGTGGGTTTTGCGGTCGGCATTCCATTGGGGGTGATTCTGCATATTACTAAGAAAGGCGGCTTGCTAGAAAACACCAAACTGAACGGAATTCTTGGTGCAGTGGTTAACGTTGGGCGCTCAGTTCCTTTCCTTGTTTTGATGGTTGCGATCATTCCAGTAACTAAGATGTTAGTGGGCACTTTCATTGGTACAACTGCGGCAATCGTTCCGCTGACTATTGGTGCGATTCCGTTTGTCGCTCGTCTCATTGAAGGGGCATTGCTGGAAGTACCAACTGGCTTGGTTGAGGCTGCGCAATCCATGGGCGCAACACCAACGCAAATCATCACAAAAGTTCTCCTACCAGAAGCAATGCCGACTATTGTTAACTCAGTGACGATTACTCTAGTGACATTAGTGAGCTACTCTGCGATGGCAGGAACGGTGGGCGGCGGCGGCCTCGGTGACGTAGCCATCCGATACGGCTTCCACCGTTACGACATTACTATCATGGCAGTAACCGTTGTGATGTTGATTGTTCTAGTACAAATTATTCAGTCTATCGGTGACGCAGTGGTGCGCCGTGTAGACCACCGATAAGCATTGAAAATACATATTATAAGGAGATAAACATGAAATTTAGCCTTAAAGGTCTTTTGACTGTAGCAACTGCTGCTTCTGCTCTTGTTCTAGCCGGTTGTGGCGATAAAGAAGTGGACGTTAACAAGGTAAAAGTTGGCGTAATTGCAGGTGCTGAAGCGCAAGTTGCTGAAGTAGCGGCAAAAGTAGCGAAAGAAAAGTACAACCTAGACGTTGAACTGGTTACGTTCACGGACTACGTAACACCAAACGCTGCGCTAGATGACGGCTCTGTAGACGCGAACGCTTTCCAACACAAACCTTACCTAGATCAACAAGTTAAAGATCGCGGCTACAAACTGGCTATCGCAGGTAACTCGTTTGTTTACCCAATCGCAGGTTACTCAAAGCAAGTAAAATCAGTGGATGAAATTCAAGATGGCGCACGCATCGCGGTTCCAAACGATCCAACCAACCTAGGTCGCTCACTACTGCTTCTTGAGCAACAAGGTTTGATCACTCTACGTGATGGCGTTGGTCTACTCGCTACAGTACGTGACATCGTAGGCAATCCTAAGAACATTGAAATCATTGAGCTAGAAGCACCGCAACTTCCTCGCTCTCTGGATGACGTAACGCTGTCTATCATTAACACCACTTACGCAAGCTCTATCGACCTGTCTCCAGAGCGTGACGGTGTGTTTGTTGAAGATAAAGAATCTCCATACGTAAACCTAATCGTAGCGCGTGAAGAGAACGTTAATGCTCAAAACGTACAAAACTTCGTAAAAGCTTACCAAACTGAAGAAGTTTACGAAGCAGCGAAAAAACTATTCAAAGGCGGCGTAGTGAAAGGTTGGTAATCCCACTTTTCTAAAACCGAACTATTCGAAAACAAAAGGGCTGATGTGAAAACATCAGCCCTTTTTAGTCTTTCTCAATCTATCAAGTTAGGCCAAGTAAGAACCTATTTAATATGATCCCAAGAGATGTTCGAAACAATTCGGCACGAGTCGCACTTAAAATAGAAGATGTCATGCAATGGCTCATCAAGCAGCCATTCTCCACCACACTTCGGACACTTACGTGCTTTCTCGCTCTCCAACGACTGACCACCCACACGATACTGATAATAGTAAGTTGGAATCTTGGTGATGTATTCGATACGACCACGCAAATCCCAACCGCGGCGGAACAACACACTGTCTACGTCGCAAATCTCGTGCAGTGCCGCATGCTCTGCGCGGCACCCACCCGCCATTTGGATTTCATCGCACGCTTGCCATTCCGTCTGCCATTTGATGACCGCTTTATGATCGCCATTGAGTGTCGGATCATTACGATACAGTGGAATTGGCAACAAAGTTTCACCACTGCGCAGTGGCGAGCACGTGTGCACATACGTCGTGTAGAGCACTTGCCAACTTGGCGCTTCGTCTTCGGCCGCTTGTTCTGAATTTAAATCACGACCAAGCATACGCATTTTCGGCGCAAGCAAAGACGCATCCGACAAACGATTCATGCACACTTTAACGAAATCTGAATGATAACGCGGATGCAAACTGTCTTGCTCCGGGCAAACCACGCGCACAAAAAATTCGCCGTCACCCATCACTATCGGGAATTCACGACCTAGCACTTGGCCGTTGTAACGTAACGCATCCATCAAACCGTTAATGGCTTTATCTACCGCACTGACGGTGGTGTTATCAAAACACTCAAATTGCAACTCAACAACGTACATGCTTACACCGCAGCCTCAATTTTGGCCAAAAACTCCACAATATTCTCTGCGAGCACTTCGCGCTTATCTGTTCCTAAACGCTCTAAAATCACATTGCCCGTTAAGTTACAAATTGAAATCACGTCCAATTCTGCATCCGTCGCTGCAATAAACACCGTCGGTTTTAGCTTTAGACGACGCTGTGTCACCAAGTGACCCAAAATGTTCTCTTGTAAGCGAACAAAATCGTCATCGCTCCAAACTTGAAGCAATGTCAGAGGATTCGTCTGCCACGTTGCGTCCATATCCGCACTGTATTGAGAGCCATAAAACGCTTTAATGTCTTCATGCAGCGTCAACTCAATCGCATTTTCAACGTTAGTGAAATCCGCCATCTCTTCTCGCGGGAATGCTTTCCACAATACCGCGCCGTCACACTTCTCTTCGACACATGGAGAAACAAGATCAGCAAGCTCCTCATTGCGAGGCAATTCATTGTGCTTATTTTGCCAAGCTTGTTGGTAGCGCAGGCTGAAGTCTTGTAGCGCCTGAGTAACGGTTTGGGTCATGAAGGTCTCCTCATTCCTTATTTGTCAGATAGCAGAATTTGCCGGATAGCAATTAATCAGCGGATTCAGTAAAATTCTCGCCATTCTAATCGAAAACGACCACAAAGTATGAGCAAATATTCTGACGCTAAAGAGCTTGCTGGCCTGACTCTGGGCAAAAAGACTGAGTACGCTAACCAGTACGATGCAAGCCTACTGCAACCTGTACCTCGCAGCCTAAACCGTGATGACCTTGAACTAGGCGACACCTTACCTTTCTTGGGACATGACATTTGGACTCTGTACGAACTGTCTTGGCTAAACAGCAAAGGCTTGCCTCAAGTGGCCGTTGGTGAAGTGTACATTCCTGCAACCAGTGCAAACTTAATTGAGTCGAAGTCATTTAAGCTCTACCTAAACAGCTACAACCAAACCCGTTTCGCGAGTTGGGAAGAAGTAGCGGAGCGTTTAACGCAAGACCTATCCGCGTGTGCGGGCGAAAAGGTATTGGTCGAAGTGAACCCTGTAGGTCACTACACCAACCGACCTATCGTGACAATGGAAGGCGAATGCATTGACGACCAAGACATTGAAATCAACAGCTACGATTTTGATGCTGATTTGCTAGCAGGTGCTGCTGGCGAAGAGCAAGTAGAAGAAGTGCTGCATAGCCATCTGTTGAAATCGAACTGTTTGATCACCAACCAGCCAGACTGGGGTAGCGTTGAAATTCGCTACCAAGGTGCCAAGATCGATCGTGAGAAGTTGCTGCGCTATTTGGTGTCTTTCCGTGAACACAACGAGTTCCATGAGCAATGTGTAGAGCGTATTTTCACTGACCTGATGAAATACTGCCAACCAAACAAATTGACGGTGTTTGCGCGTTACACTCGTCGTGGCGGCTTGGATATCAACCCTTACCGTTCGACAGAACAAGATAAGCCAGCTCATAATCATCGCATGGCTCGTCAATAATAGCGTGATAGGCAGAAATAAGTTCGGCAATCAAAAGGATTGCCGGGCGTTTTTATTGCCCAAGCATGTTACTATACCAAACGACTTCAACCGGCTATAAAAAGCAAGTTGAAGTCATTTGGGTTTATCCGCTATCTAAAACAGTTCGAGGGAACGAAAAGAATGTTTTGGGACAGTTCGCGTCTAATTAAATTAATAGGCTTTTTTTGTCTACTCTTGGCACAGCCACTCTACGCGACCATTTTATCTTCGGCTTTGCTTAACGAAGCACAACAACTGGCTGAGATAGAACCAGCTCAAGCAAAGCAAGCAGCCAAAAACTACTTATCGCAACGCGAACTGACCGAACGTAAAGAAAGCGGTAGCCCTTCTGCGATGTCTCGAGAAGAGACCGACCGCAGCATTCGTACCCCAGCCAGCACCATCGAAGCACACAAGATCATTGCGCAAGCCGACTATACGATGGGCAATGTCCGCTCAGCGATCGATAACCTCAATGAAGCAGAAAAGCTCGCGAAAGAATACCAACTGCCTTACATGACTTTGGATGTGCAACTCATGCGCAACCAAATGATTTGGATGTACGACCACAACTATTCAGCAGCCGAAGACACCCTCAATCAAATTGAAAAACAGCTAGACGAAGCCGACTCTGTACTTCAACGTACAGACAGCGTCCGTTATCGTCTAGTGATGCAACGAGCCCTGCTAGCGGCTCATCGTGGCGATAACGTTGGCGCAGAGCGTTTGTATGCTCAAGCGAAAAGCATGCTTGAGGACAGTCGTTCCGATTTGGCCTTAATTGATTACTACACTTCTGTTGGTGAGTTTTACCTTAACAGTAAAAAATACAACCTTGCGCTTTCAGAACTGCTTTACGGTTATTGGCAGTCCATAGAAAGTGACAGCGGTACTCGCCTTGCTAAAGTAAACCGCTTGCTGGCGAGACTTTTCCAAGAGCGTCGTGTGTACGACAAAGCCATTGAATATCTGTCTCAGGCTGCAGATTTCTACGACTCTTACCCAAGCTCCCCTATTTTGGCCGATGTGCTTGAACAAATGGGCGACATCTATTTTTATCAAGGCAAGTTCAATCTTGCTTTGGTGCACTACTTCAACGTACTGGATCACGAAAGCACCAGTCGTAATATCAATCGCACCATTAAGATTCGGTTGAGCTTGGCTGCGACTTACCTGCAACTCTACAACTACGCACTTGCAGAGCAATATCTGGAACGTGCGACAGAGTTACTGGAATACGCGGATATCCCTCAGCTTGAAGCGAAAGCCGCCCTACTTCAGTCTGGTCTCGCTTATCATCAGAACGACAGCAAAAAAGTAATTGAAAACGCGAAGAAAGCCTTAGAGCTTGTCGAAAAAGCGCCGGAAAACAAAAACTTCATCAAACAGCAATCTTACCGTTTGTTGGGCTTGGGTTACGAACAGGCGGGCGAATATCAACTGTCACTGCAAGCGTACAAAAAATACACCAGCTTAGTGCGTTTGGAGCAAAAACAACTCAACCAAATTAGTGAAGATGCGTTCCGTCAGCAAAAAGAGTTTGCGGAACAGACCATTCACTATGTCGGTCAATCAGAGCGTCTAGAGCAGGTGGAAATGGAACACCGTAAGTTCCAGAAAATTTCCTTTGCCCTATTCATCACCGTTCTGGTTATGTTTTTGTTCATTATGCGCCGCGGCGTGATCATGCAGCGCCAAGCGGGTGAAATCGAAAAACTTCGTAACGACCTCTTTACCCATTCCCGCTCTCGCTTACGTAATCTGCGCATGCTGAACGTGAAGTTGTCTCGCTCACTGAAAAAATCGCGTGACACTTTTGAACAGTGGCAAATGGGTGAACTTATCCATGAACCGCTCAACGACCGACTACGTTTTGTGATGATCGACCTACCGTTCTTACGCAGCATGTACGTTCAAAATGGTTACAAAGCGGGCTTGGAATTAGAACGCGCATTCGGTGAATACCTAGCAGAGCGCATCGAAAAACCGGCACGTTTATACCACTTCTCGGATGCAAACTTACTTTACATCGAACCTAACGCAGACCGTGACGCCTCTGCTGAAGTCATGTTTGAAAAATTCCAAGCGTGGGTAGACGAATTTGCGACTCAACATAACGTCAATCGCATCATTCGTATGGGCATCAGCGACTACCCATTCTTGCCTCGTGCTTACACCGCTATCAATGATGAAGAACTGCTCGATTTACTGCTACTTGCGACGCACATTGCACGCGAAGTTAGCCTCAAAGATAAACAAAGTCATTGGGTATTTTTGAAAGCCATTGACAACGCGCCAGCAGCGAGCTTTGCAACCGGTAACATAAGAACCGCTTGCCAACACGCCATCAACCAAGGCCTGATCAAGATCCACTCCTCTTACAAGAATGAGGACGACATCAAGAAAATATTAAAAAATGGATAATTAACCATCGGTTAAGCGTAATAACTAATGACGCTATAAAGTTTTTTGTTATTATCAGTTAATTGTCAGTAGTACATGGGCTTAACCGTAGTCGTTTCATGGGAATCTTGGAATCCGATATTCAGTCGCAGCTTCATCAGCTGAGTTGTCAACTTGACCAACTCAGGCTGACACATCGTGATACTTCGCTCAAATTTAAGCGAGAACAACAAGTTCTCAAGCGCGTTGTGGCATCTTTGTCGTCTGCTTGCCAAGGCTCAAACACCCAAGTTGCTAACTATCTGTTTGAAATTCAGCAAGAGCTGCAACATCAAAAAGACATCAGCACTCTGATCCCGCGTTTGGCGGTACTTGAAAGAATGCTCAAACAGCAGTCGAAAACGATGGATAAACAGAACGGCTACCTCGATGAACAAATCAAACACAGCGGTGAGACACTCCAACGTGTTACGGGTTTGCCAGCGCAGTTAAAACGCGAACTGCGCAACTTAATGAGCTTCTCGGAAGTACACGCAGGGAAGAAAGTCGATCAAGCTACCCGTCTACTGAGCATCTACGAACGCGCGATTAAAATCATCACTTCGAACTCGCGTTTACAACTCAGCGAATTCGAAAACAACCCAGACAAATCTCAACTAGAATGCCTCGCCGTCGATCTACAACATACGATTACAGAACTTGATTTTGAAGGCGAATGTGGCGAGAGACTGCTTGATATTCGTGCAAAACTGTTGCTTGGCGTGAATGCAGAATCCTTAATCGAGCTGACGTTAAGCACTCTGAAGTTAGTCGTCGAAGCGACTAAGTTTGAGCGCAAAGCATCAAGCCAATTTCTCGATCAGTTAAACTCAGCGCTGGCGAGTAACCTCAAAACCGTCCATCAAAACGTCGATCAACACCATACTTATTTTGAGCATCGCCAAGAGCTGAATGCGGAAATGAATGGTTTGGTTGAACTCAGCCAACAATCTCTCGACCAAGCACAGGATTTAGCAGAACTCAAACAAGAAGTCGCTCCATTGCTGGCAAAAATGGCCTCGTTAACCGAGCGCCTCAAGATGACGGAAGAGAGAGAACAGGCCCTGCAAGAGCGTTTAAGCTACAGCAAAAATCAGCTTGAAGCGGTGTTTGAAACCACACAAGATTACCGCCGCCGCTTAGACGACCAGACACAGCGAATGTTGCTTGATCCACTCACGAAGGTTTACAACCGAACAGCATTTAACGATCGTCTTGAGCTCGAATACCGTCGTTGGATTCGCTCTCAACAAAATCTACGAGTGGTACTGTTTGATGTCGATAACTTCAAAGCCGTAAACGACAGTTATGGTTATACCGCTGGTGATAAAGCGCTGAAGATCATCGCTCGAACCATCAATAAGCGCGTGTCTGATACCGAAACCGTCGCTCGCTTTGGCGGTGAAGAGTTTATTCTGCTGATTCCAGAACAAAGTGAAGAATACACGTTAGAGCTGATGAAGAATATTCAGCGCGATATCTGTCAGCTGCCGTTTAAGTTCCGCGAGCAAAACATCATCATTACTCTGACAGCCGTCTCTACTTCATTTAAGGAATCAGACGCACCAGAATATGTGCTCGATCGCCTTGGGCAAATGCTCACTGACGCTAAAAAACGGGGCACAAACCAGCTAAACTGGAACTAAAAGCCGTTCAAAAAACAAGCAAACAAACACTTTTATCCCCTCTCAAACGCTCATAACCTCCCATTTTCAACGAGTTATCACATTTATCCCCTTTCAGTCTGCTAAGCTGTTAAAACCCAAGTCACTTCAAGATGATGTATTCATTCATGACGAATATGGCATCTTGAGGTTGCTTGGGACTCGATAACCATAAAACCAAACCCTCCAGCCATCTGAGTAAAACGACACGTACAACTAAGTAAGATGCGTTGGAACTATCCCTCAAAATAATGCAACACAAGGAGGCGTTATGATTACCCATATAAGCCCCGCAGGTAGCATGGACTTGCTATCCCAACTGGAAGTTGAACGCTTAAAGAAAACCGCTTCGAGTGATCTTTACCAGCTTTATCGTAACTGTACGTTAGCGGTATTGAACTCTGGTAGCCACACAGATAACTCCAAAGAGCTTCTCGATAAACACCAATCGTTTGATGTGAATGTAGTGCGCCGCGAGCGTGGCATTAAGCTAGAGCTGACCGACCCACCAGAGCATGCGTTTGTCGATGGAGAGATCATTAAAGGCATTCAAGAACACTTATTCTCTGTACTGCGTGACATCGTTTACGTGAACATGCACTTGGCTGACAGTCAGCGCCTCAATCTCACTAACCCAACGCATATTACCAACCTTGTGTTTGGTATTTTGCGTAACGCAGGCGCGCTCACTCCCGGTATTGAACCAAATCTCGTCGTCTGTTGGGGCGGCCATTCAATCAATGGCGTTGAATACCAATACACGCGCGAAGTGGGTAACGAGCTTGGCTTACGTGAACTTAATATCTGTACGGGTTGTGGACCAGGTGCGATGGAAGGCCCGATGAAAGGAGCGGCAATCGGTCACGCTAAACAGCGTTACACCGAGCAACGCTACCTTGGCTTGACGGAGCCTTCAATCATTGCCGCTGAGCCGCCAAACCCAATCGTTAACGAGCTGATCATCATGCCGGACATCGAAAAACGTTTAGAAGCGTTTGTTCGTATGGCACATGGTATTGTGATCTTCCCGGGTGGTCCGGGTACTGCCGAAGAGTTGCTGTACATTCTTGGTATCATGATGCATCCAGACAATGCTGATCAGCCGATGCCGATTGTGTTAACCGGACCAAAAGAGAGCGAAGAATACTTCCGTTCTATCGATGCGTTTATTCGCGATACCTTAGGTGAAGAAGGTCAAAAACACTACCAAATCGTCATTGATGATCCTGCCGAAGTTGCACGTATCATGAAGCGCTCGATGGAAGATGTACGCCTTCACCGTAAAGAAAAAGGCGATGCTTACAGCTTCAACTGGTCATTGAAAATCGAACCGGATTTCCAACTGCCATTTGACCCAACGCATACATCAATGGAAGGGTTGAATTTGAACTTGGATCAAGAACCTCAGGTTCTGGCGGCTAACTTACGCAAAGCCTTCTCTGGTATTGTGGCAGGTAACGTCAAAGCCGAGGGCATTCGTGAAATAGAATGCAAAGGTCCATTTTCCATTCATGGCGATCCTGTACTGATGAAGAAGCTCGACAAGCTACTGCAAGACTTCGTTGAACAACATCGAATGAAATTGCCAGGCGGTTCTGATTACGAACCATGCTATCGAATTGCCCATCCATAAATTGGTGGTCGATAGTCTGGCTTGCATTCGTTACACTAGGGGCATTACGCCCCTTTTTTATTGCTAAGTCATTATGTCTATTCATCTTGTTATTATTGATGCCCTCAACTTGATTCGCCGTGTGCACTCTGCACAACCGGATCCAACTGACATCGCAAGAACCATCACGACGACTCAGCGAACCCTTACGCGTATTCTTTCCGAAGCGAAACCAACACATATCATCGCGGTGTTTGATCACCATGAACAAGATAGAGGTTGGCGCGCTGAAATCCTTCCTGACTACAAGCAAAATCGCAAACCGATGCCAGAGCCGCTGATGCAAGGTTTGGATGCCATCCAACAAGCATGGTGGGAGCAAGGTATTGATTCACTGCTATCAGAAGGCGATGAGGCGGACGATTTAGTTGCGACACTGGCGACCAAAGTGGCAAGCCACGGCGAGAAAGTAACGATCGTTTCAACCGACAAAGGCTACTGCCAGTTACTTTCACCGACACTGCAAATTCGCGATTACTTTCAACACCGTTGGTTGGATGAACCGTTTATCGAGAAAGAGTTTGGAGTAAAGCCAAGCCAACTCGCTGATTATTGGGGGTTAACTGGCATTAGTTCAAGCCAAGTGCCGGGCGTTCCGGGCATTGGACCAAAAGCTGCCAAAGAGATCCTAACTCAATTTGAAGATATTGAAGCGGCCTACGCCAGCGATGAACTTGCACCGAAATATCGCAAGAAGCTGGATGAACACATTGAGTCTGCACGTCTATGTAAACGAGTAGCGGCGTTGAAATGCGATATCGAGCTAGGCTTTAACCTGCAAGACATTCGCTTTACCGGACCAAATAAAGCCGAGTAAGCACATCTCTTTTACGCTGTGAGTTTTGGGTTAGACAACACGTTTATAAAATCTGTTGTGTAACCCTTTACATTCACGGCAATGATATTTGCCTCACCATTAACCTACAAGATACTGATTAGTTTATAAGCTAATTCACAGTCTTAGTGAGTAATTTCATTATTTTTAAATCTCTTAATAACGGAGAAAAATAATGAAAAACATCATCTTAGTATCTTTAGTCACACTCCTATCCTTCCATACTCTTGCTGAAACTTGCGGTCAACACCTTGATAAAGGCATACCTTCAAGCAACAGCGATCAGTTCCTTTGCCGAGATGGCTATGCGGTTGGGTACAACTACAACACCAAAAACGCAGACTGGGTTGCTTACCACATTACCGCGGAAAGCGTGAACATCACCAACAAACGCAGTAACGCCTTCCAAGAAGACACTGAAATGCCGGATTACGCACGCTCTACCTTAGCGGACTACAAAGGCTCAGGATACGACAGAGGGCACCTTGCGCCGTCAGCGACAATGGATTTCACCCAAGAGTCAATGAAGCAAAGCTTTTTGATGAGCAACATGTCGCCTCAACTGCCGGGGTTTAACCGCGTTGGTTGGCGCGTTCTAGAGGAACATGTTCGTGATCTCGCCAATGAGTACAATGAGCTTTATGTGGTGACCGGACCGATTTACCAAGGTAACGAAGGAACAATCGGTAATGGTGTGGCGATCCCGAGCGCATTTTACAAAGTCATTCTTGATCCAAGCTTTGATGAAGCCATTGCGTTCATTGTCCCGCATCGTGATGTTTCAAGCTCTGAGTTAGCCAACTTTATTACCACCATTGACGAAGTTGAACGTCAAACTGGATTAGACTTTTTTGCTCAAACGCCAGATAGCATCGAAGACAACATGGAATCAGTAAAATGGGAAGAGATGTGGCCAACCAACCAGTAATTGAGTGACTGTCGCGATTCCTAAACCGCAATAAAAAAGCGCCTGAAGTAGGCGCTTTTTTATTAATGTTCAACCACATAGAAACGATAACTTAGTGTGGAGAGATATTAGATAGACACTGAATGTGAATCGTGATCTCTTCACGGTCATGATACAGATGCTTCGCTTGCAGCTTGAATTTCACCTTGTTCTCAATCAAGAACATTTTTAGATTTTCAAGATCTTGCAATACTTCATCGTAACGACCTTTCATAGGCAATTTCAGGTTAAAGATGGCTTCTTTCGCCCAACCTTTAAGCAGCCATTGGCCCATAAGATGTGCCACGCGAGCTGGTTTCTCAACCATATCACACACAATCCAAGTCACGTTCTTGCGGTCTGGTTCAAACTTAAAGCCATCCACCATGTGGTGCTTAATTTGACCGGTTTCCATCAAGCTGTCTGCCATCATGCCATTATCAACACAATGAACGAACATAGAACGTTTCACTAATTGGTACGTCCAACCACCTGGACATGCACCTAAGTCAACGCCCCACATGCCTGGCGCCAAACGCTCATCCCACTCATCTCGCGGAATAAATACGTGGAAAGCTTCTTCCAGTTTTAGCGTTGAACGGCTTGGTGCGTCTGCTGGGAATTTCAAGCGAGGGATACCCATAAAGAACTGCGAGTTGTTGCCTGGTAGTGAGTACCCCACGTAGCAATGACCCGGTGCGACAAAACAGATGTGTAGCACTGGCTTCTTCGCGTTGTCTTTATTCCACATCAAGCCTTTTCCGCGCAACGCTTGGCGCATTGGTACGGTGAACTTGCGGCAGAACTTCAATAGCTCTTTTGCTTCGTTCGTGTCTGGCGTTTCGATACGTAGATCACCACAACGTGGGAACGATTCAAACTCTGACAGCTCGGCAAGAATTGGGCTGATGCGGTCTTCACTTGGCAGCGCTTCAAACTCAGCCGCTACAGCAAACATCTGACGCGCAAAAATCAATGAGCTAAAGTCTAAGCCTTTAACTAGCTTCTCTGCGTCTCCATCTTGGTAACACTCGAAGACAACATAACCTGAGTTTTTCTTCACACGAGGGAAGCCATACACTTCCAACTGTGTCGCTTTGTCCTGAATTTCACCAGCACACTCTTTCTCAAAGCCAGCACGGCAATAGAGCATTAGTTGTTTCACTTGGAGACCTCTTTGATATTAAACGCAGCAAAAAAGAACAGACACCAGCCGATCATGAACATGAATCCTCCCATTGGGGTGATGGGTCCAAACCATTTAATGCCCGTCAGCGCCAGCGCGTAAAGACTGCCGCTAAAACAAAAGATGCCGATGATAAAGCAAATCGCCGCGATGAAAAAATATTTTTGTGCTTTTTGTCCCAAATTGAGCAGAAGCAAAATGGCACAAAATGCAACCGCTAAGGTGTGGATGAACTGATACAACACGCCCGTCTCAAACACGCCAAGCAAATAAGGCGCAAGCTTGGCTTTTAGGCCGTGCGCTGCGAAAGCGCCTAGTGCAACAGAAACTAGTCCCGAAAGTCCCGTAAAAGAGAGTAACCACTTACTTTTCACTGTACACCTCATTGATGAATGCTGACAGTTGCTCTACTGCAAGTGCAATATTGCCCGCTTCGGTATGTCCCGAGCTCTTGCGCGGCTTAAAGCTATGATCGCCATCAGGTAAGAAGCTCACTTTCACTTGCTGAGAAAACACAAACTCATCAAACTCTTCACGCTTACCAAAAGTATCTCGCTCACCTTGAAGAATCAGAGTGGGCTTGTCGATGCTTGCAAGATGATCACCTTTGAATTTTTCTGGCTTACCCGGAGGGTGAAATGGAAAGCCTAAACAGGCAATGCCCGCCACCAGCTCGTGCTCTGCGAGTAAACTCGCCATTCTCCCTCCCATCGACTTGCCACCAATGACCACGGGAGAAGAAGCAAAGTGAGCGTTCACTTCGCTGTATGCTTCGAGCAACTTTGGTGCGCGATCGGGCGGACGCTTTTTGCCATCTTCCGAACGTTTCACCATGTAAGGGAAATTAAAACGCACCACACGAATGCCTTGCTCAACTAATCCTTTGGCGACAGCAGTCATGAAGTCATGCTCCATCCCCGCCCCTGCGCCGTGAGCAAAAACAAACAGCGGCCCGTTTTCAGGCCCCTCAACTATCCACTGGCTCATCCAATACTTCCTCTTGTTCTTTTCTCGCCGTTGCCAGCATCCAATCTCTAAATGTCGCGATGCGTCCCATGTCTGCCTGCTGCTCATGGCACACCACATAGAAGGCATTTTTGGAGATAAGCACCTCATCAAACGGCGCAATCAGTCGTCCCGCTTCCATTTCTGGTTTCGCTAACACGTTGTTGCCCAATGCTACGCCTTGTCCGTGTGCAGCAGCCTGCAGCACCATAGTCGAGTGACTGAAAATCGGACCGTGATTCACGTTAATGCCTTCGATATTGTAATGACGAGCGAACTGCTTCCAATCTTTACGCGAAGTATCATGTAACAAAGTGTGTAATTTGAGGTCACTTAGAGATTCTAATGGTTTGTTACCTAAAAGTAACGAAGGTGAACAAAGTGGGATCAGAAACTCTTGGTACAGTTTATCCGCTCGCAAACCCGGCCAGTTCCCACGGCCGTAGTAGATCGCTACATCTACATCATCAGTCAGTGAACCTTCATCCATATCCACGGCTTTGATGCGCACATCGATGTCTGGCTCTTGAGCATTAAAGTCCGCCAAACGAGGCACCAACCACTGAATGGCAAAGCTCGGTGGCAAGCTGATGGTCAACGCGCCTTTTTCACTACGTTCCAATACCTTATCGGTCGCTTCAGCAATCGAGGTAAAGATGTCTTTGATGTCGAGAAAGTAACTTTGCCCTTCTTCTGTTAACAGCAAAGAACGGTTACGGCGACGGAAAAGTTTTAGAGATAGAAACTCTTCTAGGGCTTTAATTTGATGACTCACTGCGGCTTGAGTCACAAATAACTCTTCTGCCGCACGCGTAAAACTGAGATGACGAGCGGCTGCTTCAAATACTCGAAGCGAATTTAAAGGAGGCAATCTGCGAGACATATGGGACCTCAAATAGGATTAGTTTTTTTAATCTGAAACATTATAAAATGTCCGTTGTCGAACAGCCAGATAAATTCTATATTTCACCCCGCAACACGAGCCTGAACGGCTTGATTTCCTTGGAAATCAATTGGCTTCGTTGTTGCGATGTTGTGTTTGCAAACTCGTATTTCGAGTTAGGTAGATTTCTACCATGATGTTTTGTCCACACTCCCTGTGACAAAACAGATACTTCCTGTATTTATTTTTGACCTGTCTGTCAAATTTGTTACACCGCCTTTTTAGGCGGTGTTTTTTTATCTAAAGAAAATCCCACCTTTCAAATCTGGCATCAACATCACTTTTTATCTGTATTTCGGATTAATTATCGTTATATCAACACAACCAATATAGCTTTGCGATAAGCCTCAACATTATGCCGAGTTACGCTTCTTTATTGCGCGATCAAAAACAAAAAAGCGCAAATTACATCAGCAATTTGCGCTTTGGGTCTGCTTCAGATCACCGCCATTGGCGGCCATCGAAAGTGTGTTTATTTACTGAGTGACTATGGACGGTAAACTTTCACGTTGTTAAAGCCTTGCTCTTGCAAGTAAAGTGCTTGCAGACGGCTCATTACGCCACGGTCACAGTACAGTAGGTAAGTTTTCGACTGGTCTAGGTCACCGAATTGCGTACCCAGCTTGTAGAACGGAATGTGTTTCACATCCACACCATCGATTTCTAATGGGTTATCGTCTTCCTCATCAGGGCTACGAATATCCAATACTACCGCGTGTTCTTCTACTGCTTGTACTTGCTCAACTTCTGGTGCCGCTTGCTCAGATTCTTTTGCGATATCACGAATGTCCATTTGACGCGCTTCGTAAACCACTTTTTCTAGAATGCTGAAGTCAAACTTCGCTTCTTCTGCTTCTAGCTTCTCTTTCACCGCTTTTACTGTTGGCTTCTTAGAGATCACGCCACAGTACTCAGGCATAGTTTTCGCGAAGTCTTCTGTACCGATTTCACGAGCTAAGTTGATGATGTCTTCTTTATCCCAGTTGATAAGAGGACGCAGAATCAGCGTATCCGTAACATTATCGATGTGACGAAGGTTCGTTAGCGTTTGGCTAGATACCTGGCCAAGAGCTTCACCCGTTACCAACGCTTCAATCTTAAACTTCTCAGCAATCATGCCAGCAGCGCGCATGAACATACGCTTCAAGATGACGCCCATTTGACCGTCATCTACTTTCTCAAGAATTTCAGCAACCACAGGTTCGAAATCAACAGAGATGAAACGCACCTTCGCTGATGAGCCGTATTTGTTCCATAGGTAGTGAGAAACCTGCTTAACGCCGATTTCATGAGCTGGGCCACCTAGGTTAAAGAAACAGTAGTGAACTTTAGAGCCACGTTTGATGTGTAGGTAGCTTGATACGCCAGAGTCGAAACCACCTGAGATCAGGCTTAGTACGTCTTCTTGAGTACCTAGAGGGAAGCCACCTAGACCTTTGTGACGTGCCAACACTTGGTTAAGTTTGTCACCCGACACTTCAACTTTTACCGTCACATCAGGGTTGTGCAATTTAACGCGTGCGCTTTCTACTGCTTGGTTTAGACCACCACCAACGTAACGTTCAAGCTCGATAGACGTGAAGTCATGCTTACCACGGCGTTTTGCACGAACCACAAACGTTTTATTTTCAATAAGCGGACGGCTAAGTTCCAGCACCTGCTCGTAGATGTCGTGCAGGTCTTTAAACTCAGATTGCTTCACTTCTAGAACGTGATGAATGCCTGGCGTGTGAATCAGGATTTCTAAAACTTCAGCGTGGTATTCGTTGCTCTCAGAGGTCACTTCAATGTGATCACGACGGTTAAATACTGCGACAGATTCCGTGCGGCTCTTGACGATATTACGAATGTTGCACTCTAAAATCTTTGTGAAGCGCTTACGCACAGATTCACTTTTTACAAAAATTTCTGGATGGGGCTTTACAATAAATTTCATAGTCTAATTCGCAGGTTAGTTTCGCAATCAACAATGAGTGAACTCTCATAACTATAGAATCAAATCGAAATCCGCGTGAAAGGCACGCCATTTTCAACGATGTAATGAGCTCACTTTTAGGGCGCAAGATTATATACCCAAACAACCTTAAGATGCTAGGTGCAGCGAGAATGCCTTGGATTGCAGGCAAGGCTTCGATTTTAAGAACAAGCGACTCTCGACTAAAAATCTTCAATAAAAAAGCGAGCACTCTGCTCGCTTTTTATCTTCTGAACTATTTATAGACGCGCTTTGTTATTGAATAACGGGCACTTCTTCACTGTATAAAGGTTCACCTTGCATGATACTGATTTCAACACGACGGTTAAGTGCGCGGTTTTCATCAGAATCATTTGGCACCAAAGGCTCGGTATCCGCCATACCTCGCACACGAAGACGCTGATGCGAGAAACCTCTGACCTTTTCCATCTCTTGAGCGACCGACACTGCACGCTGCGATGACAAGTCCCAATTCGAGCGATACAGCTCAGAATCCAAACGCTGATTGTCTGTGTGACCAGAGATTCGGACAATACCTGGCACATCTTTCACTAGCTCAGCAATCTGTCTCACTAATGGTCTGAACTTCGGTTGCAGGAATGCAGAACCTTCTGGGAATGCGCCTTTCTCTCGCATTCGTATAACGATTTGCTGACCGAGGTTCTCCACTTCAATCGCGCCTTGTTCGATTTCACGTTCGAGCGCCTTCTTGATGCTCTCCATCAAGGTTTCCATCTCTTGTGACATCTCTTCAGACTGCTGCTGTTGCATGTCTGACTCTGCGGACTGATTGCTTTGCGTCGAGGTTTCCGGTGATTGACCGCCCGTCAGCTTGCCTTCATCACGCTTAGTACCACCAGCTCGGTCAGACTCACCTTCGTGGAATTCTAGCGTCTGCTGAGTGATATCCATGGTTTGTTGCATGATGACATCAATCGGTGTCGGCTCAGGACGGCCTGGTCTAAATTCTTGTGCGATGATGCTGGTGCCTTTAGGAATGTCTTTCACTTCCAGTTGGTTTTGCACACCAAATGCAAATTTCATCGAACCAGCAATCTGTTTGAACTTCAAAACATCCATTTCAGAGAATGAAAGCAGCAGTACGAAGAAGCACATCAACAGCGACATCAAGTCCGCGAATGTCCCCATCCACAACGGGAGACCGGGTGGCGGACAATCGCATTTGTTATCTTCATCATCCATCACAAATCTCCGCGATTACTCATCAATCTCAAGAGCACGTTTACCCTCGTTGAGGTAGTTCTTCAGGTAGCTGTCGATAACTCGTGGGTTTTGACCATCTTGAATGGCAAGTACGCCGTCCATGATCAAACGGCGGTTAAGCGTTTCTTGATCACGGCGTAAAGAAAGCTTATCGGCAATTGGGAAGAACAGCATGTTTGACAACACCGCACCGTAAAGTGTGGTTAACAGGGCTACCGCCATTGCAGGGCCGATCGCTTTTGGGTCATCCATGTTCGAAAGCATCGCAACCAGACCAACCAGCGTACCGATCATCCCCATCGCTGGAGCAACGTCACCAAACGCCCGGAAAACACCAGTGCCTTGCGTGTGTCGCTCATCCGTCAAGGCAATGTCTTTTTGCAACGCAGCGCGAACCACATCCGCATCGTGACCATCCACCAAAAGGTCAATGCCTTTCTGCATAAAGCTGTTGTTGATTTCCATCTCTTCCAAAGCTAGGAAACCGCCTTTACGCGCCGCATCAGCCATTTCAACAATCTTTGCGATGAGGTCTTCTGGCTCATCGGCTTTAAACATGAATGCCTTGCCTGCAATTTTCGCCGCACCAAAGAACTGGCCGAGCGTAAACTTCATCAATACTACAAATGCAGAGCCACCTACTACGATAAGGATCGATGTAACGTCGACGAACATGCCGATACTGCCACCTAGCACCATTGCCATGATGACGAAGGCAAAACCACCGATCAAACCTATTAGGGTTGCTAAATCCACAAAGCACTCCTCACGCTATTTTAATACTGCCGTTAGGCGGATTATTACTTGTATCGACAACTAGAACAGATTTTTTAGGAAAATCTTAGCTAATAGATCACAAATTAACGCCAACAACCTTAACTAAAATATGGGGTTTGTCTAATCAGACCCGTTTAGAGCCAATTTTGTGACAATTATGTAAGGTTAAATTTGACCAAGTAACTAGGCTAAGGTAACTTTCGTGCATCCTATTCAAGGCTTGATTAAGGCAGAAAAAAGATGGCGGTCAAGAAACCAGAAAACATGACCTTCGAAGCAACCATTGAAGAGCTTGATAGCTTGGTTGATCAATTAGAAAACGGCGATCTTGCCCTAGATGATGCCTTACGTAAATTTGAACGAGGCATTGCCTTAGCTCGTGCTGGCCAAACCAAACTGAGCGACGCAGAACAGCGCGTAAGCATTCTTCTTAGCGAAGATGACGAAGCCCCTCTTAGCGACTTCAAACCAGATTCAGAATAACCATCAGTAGTGAGCAATGTGATGCAACAGACATTGACGTCTTTCCAAGAAAGAAACAATCAGCAATTGAATTTGTGGCTAGAACAGCTTCCATATCAAGAGCAGCCATTGATTCAAGCAATGAAATACGGCCTTTTGTTAGGCGGCAAACGCGTTCGCCCATTTCTTGTTTACATCACAGGTCAAATGCTCGGCTGTAAACCTGAAGATCTAGACACTCCAGCTTCAGCCATCGAGTGTATTCATGCCTACTCGCTCATCCATGACGATCTTCCTGCTATGGATGATGATGATCTGCGCCGCGGTCAGCCAACCTGCCATATCAAATTTGATGAAGCGACCGCCATTTTAACCGGTGATGCCCTACAAACTCTTGCTTTTACCATCATTGCTGACGGTCCGTTGAGCCCAAGCGCAGAAAGCCAACGTGTCAACATGATCAAAGCGTTAGCTCACTCCTCTGGTGCGAACGGCATGTGTGTCGGCCAAGCATTGGATTTGGGTGCGGAGAATCGCCAAGTTTCTCTTGCAGAAATGGAAGAGATACACCGTAAAAAAACCGGAGCCCTGATTGATTGTGCGGTAAAATTAGGTGCTCTGGCCGCTGGTGAAAAAGGTATCGAGGTTTTACCTCATTTAGAACGCTATTCAAAAGCAATTGGTTTGGCGTTTCAGGTTCAAGACGATATTCTTGATATCATTAGTGACACAGAAACATTGGGTAAACCTCAAGGTTCAGACCAAGAACTGAACAAAAGCACTTACCCATCCCTGCTGGGTTTAGAGGGAGCCATTGAGAAAGCTCACACTCTATTACAGGAAGCACTTCAAGCATTGGAAGCTATCCCATACAATACTCAGTTACTCGAAGAGTTCGCCCGATACGTCATCGAGCGCAAAAACTAACACTATAAGCGCGCATTTATATGACTCTTGATATTTCAAAGTACCCAACACTGGCGTTAGCAAATACACCGGAAGAATTGCGTCTTCTTCCAAAAGAAACATTACCAACTCTGTGTGATGAGCTGCGAACGTATCTGCTAAATTCAGTGAGCCAATCTAGCGGACACTTAGCGTCTGGCTTAGGCACCGTAGAGCTAACTGTGGCTCTGCATTATGTTTACAACACACCCGTAGATAAACTTATCTGGGATGTTGGTCATCAGGCTTACCCACATAAAATTTTGACGGGTCGTCGCGATCAAATGCCAACGATTCGTCAGAAAGACGGCTTACACCCTTTCCCTTGGCGCGAAGAGAGCGAGTACGACACGCTATCAGTTGGTCACTCTTCTACTTCCATCAGTGCAGGGCTTGGCCTAGCCATCAGCGCTCAAAAAGAAGGTAAAGGTCGTAAAGTCATCAGTGTGATTGGTGATGGTGCGATTACTGCCGGCATGGCATTCGAAGCCATGAACCACGCAGGCGATGTTCACCCTGACATGTTGGTGATTCTGAACGACAATGAAATGTCGATCTCAGAAAACGTTGGCGCTCTAAACAACCACCTAGCGAAAGTGCTTTCCGGTAGTCTTTACACCTCTATCCGTGAGGGTGGGAAAAAAGTGCTATCAGGTGTACCACCAATCAAAGAACTGGTTCGTCGCACTGAAGAACATCTAAAAGGCATGGTTGTCCCTGGCACTCTGTTTGAAGAGTTTGGCTTTAACTACATTGGTCCAATTGATGGGCACGATGTGAATGAGCTCGTTAAAACACTGAAGAACATGCGTGAGCTTAAAGGCCCTCAGTTCCTGCACATCATGACTAAGAAAGGCAAAGGTTATGAGCCAGCAGAGAAAGATCCTATTGGCTACCACGGCGTCCCTAAGTTCGATCCAAGCCATAACTGCTTACCAAAAAGCAGTGGCGGCAAACCAACTTTCTCAAAGATTTTTGGTGACTTCTTATGTGACATGGCAGCGCAAGATCCTAAGCTAATGGCAATTACGCCAGCAATGCGTGAAGGTTCTGGCATGGTGCGTTTCTCGAAAGAGTACCCAGACCAATACTTTGATGTGGCAATTGCAGAGCAACACGCAGTGACACTTGCAACGGGTATGGCAATTGCTGGCGATCATCCGATCGTTGCTATCTACTCAACCTTCTTGCAACGTGGTTACGATCAACTTATCCATGACATCGCTATCATGGACTTACCAGTAATGTTCGCTATCGACCGCGCAGGTTTGGTGGGTGCAGATGGTCAAACACACCAAGGTGCATTTGATCTTAGCTTTATGCGCTGCATTCCTAACATGGTGATCATGGCACCAAGCGACGAAAACGAATGTCGCCAAATGCTGTACACCGGTCATAAGCACACTGGACCAAGTGCCGTACGTTATCCTCGTGGTAGTGGTATGGGTACAGAGATCGAAAAAGAGTTTACCGCTCTTGAGATTGGTAAAGGTCGAGTGGTACGCAAAGGTGAAAAGGTGGCAATCCTGAGCTTCGGTACTTTCTTACCGAATGCACTAGAAGCAGCTGAAAGCCTCAATGCAACGGTTGCTGATATGCGTTTCGTCAAACCTCTTGATGAAGCATTGATTCGCCAACTCGCTGATGAACATGACGTTCTTGTCACACTAGAAGAGAACGCAATCGCAGGTGGTGCTGGCGCAGGTGTAGTTGAGTTCATGATGAAAGAAAAAATCATCAAACCAGTACTCAATCTTGGTTTACCTGATAAATTCATCCATCAAGGTACTCAAGAAGAGCTTCATGAAGAACTTGGTTTGGACGCAAAAGGGATTGAAAAATCCATTGCGGAATACCTTGCGAAGTAAGCAATTAAATAGCAAAAAGGGATGCCAGTGGCATCCCTTTTTAATTCTTGTTGTTCTTCGAGTGATAGGTGATGTACTAACTCATCCAACCCGCATACTTTGCAACGAGAAACAAAGCAATACCCGCCATAATACCCGCCACAATATCATCGAGCATAATGCCAAGCCCGCCATGGATGCGTTTGTCTAACCAACCTATTGGCCACGGTTTGACCATATCGAAAAAGCGGAAAAGAATGAAACCCGTCAACAACCATTTCCATTCCGTGATAGGAATATTCAGGGCTGGTACAATACTCATGGTGATCCAAAAGCCCGCAAACTCATCCCATACAATTGAACCGTGATCATGCACCTTCATATCATCTGACGTGACTTGACAGATTTTGATGCCAATCACGCACGAAAGTAATACCACAACGACATAAGCCGGAAATGGCAGCTGAGCCAACAACAGAAAAAATGGAACCGCAGCAAGCGTCCCCATTGTTCCAGGAACTACTGGCGACAAACCACTGCCAAACCCCGTCGCCAACAAATGCCACGGGTTCTTTAATGAGATCAGAGAAAGAGGGTTGGTCATATCCTTAAACCTATACTGCTAGTTTAACTCGATGAGCTTATTTAAAGTGGTCGAAACCACTTAAATCCCAGTCGAGAGGTTGGTTGTTATCGTGAAGCTCAAACGTTCCATTTGGTCTAATTTGGCCAATGCACGTCACTTTGCACCCGCTATAAGACAAAGCACTCTGCAAAGAACCTCGATTTTGTTCTGATACAGTGAAGCACAACTCGTATTCTTCACCGCTAGATAAAGCATACTGCTGTGCGCTGACCTTATCATCTAAAAATTGTACCAGCTCAGAAGAGATTGGTAATTGAGACACATCGATACTCACACCAACTTGTGAGCGTTTTAAAATATGTTTGATATCCAAAATCAGGCCGTCTGAAATATCAATCGCCGAAGATGCTAATCCTACCAAAGCTTGCCCCGCTAACACTCTCGGAGTACTTAGGTAGTGGGCTTTTTCTAGTTCATCAGCACCAATGCGACTGCGAAGTGTTTCATCTAAGATGACATCCAGCCCTGCTTTTGCGTCACCCAAATTCCCCGTGACATACACCCAGTCCCCGACTTTCGCGCCAGAGCGAGTCAACGCTTTGCCCTCAGGCACAAAACCTTGCACTGTCAGTGTTAGGCTTAATGGGCCTTTCGTTGTATCACCGCCGATTAACTGAATACCAAAGTAATCCGCCAGTTCGAAAAACGCATCACAGAAGGGTGCGAGCCATTCTTCATCCGCTTCAGGCATGGTCAATGCAAAGCTTACCCAAGCAGGTGTTGCGCCCATGGCAGCTAAGTCGCTGATGTTGGATGCAAGCGCCTTGTGAGCAACCCAAGCAGGGTTCGCGTGAGGAAGGAAATGGGTTCCAGCAACCAAGGTATCAGTGCTGATAGCAATCTGTACATTTGCTGGCGCCTTAACGAGAGCGCAATCGTCCCCTGCGGCGAGGTGTACGTCTTTGCGCTGGTTTTGTCGGCCAACAAAATACTTATCAATCAGGTTAAATTCACCAGACATAATTCATTTATCTTTTCATGCCAATGGCATTGATATCATACAAAAAAGGTCAGCATGTGCTGACCTTTTTATTGAAGAAATCGTTATTTCTTACGTACGTGTGGTGCGGCTTTATCTAGCACACCGTTCACGAATTTGTGGCTGTCTTCTGCAGCGAATACTTTAGCAAGTTCAATCGCTTCGTTGATTACCACTTTGTAAGGAACATCTTCGCGACGAGTCATCTCGTACATAGCAAGGCGAAGAAGAGCAAGTTCCATCATATCTAGATCCTGCATAGGACGAGATACGTAAGGACGAATTTTGCTATCTAGCTCAGCGTGGCTAAGTACAACACCGCTTAATAGTTCACGGAAGTAAGCAACGTCTGTTTCTGGAGCAGCAAGTGCTGGCTCAGATGCACGAAGTTCTTCTTCATCGTATTTGTCGCCAGACAAAAACTGTTCTTCAATCGTGGCAACATTCTCTTTAGTAATTTGCCATGAGTAGATCGCCTGTAGAGCGAATTGACGTGCGTTACGACGTGCGGCTGGTTTCACACTGGCCCCCATTAGGAATCAATTTCAGATAGTACATTAATCATTTCAAGTGCGCTTAGTGCAGCCTCTGCACCTTTATTACCAGCCTTGGTTCCTGCGCGTTCAATCGCTTGATCGATAGTATCAACAGTCAGCACACCGAATGCGACTGGAAGACTGTATTCCAGAGACACTTGTGCTAGGCCCTTGTTACATTCACTACAAACATAATCAAAGTGTGGTGTACCGCCACGGATTACTGTACCTAGAGATACGATCGCATCGTATTTACCAGTTTTAGCAACACGTTGAGCTACTAGAGGTAGTTCTACGGCACCTGGACAACGTACAACAGTGATGTTGTCTTCGCTTACTTGTCCGTGACGCTTTAGTGTATCGATCGCACCAGAAAGTAAGCTTTCGTTAATAAAACTGTTGAAGCGAGAAATAACGATAGCAATTTTTGCATTTGGCGCTGGGAAGCCACCCTCGATCACTTTCATAAGCTTTCCTTTAACTCTATTTATAAGTGAAATTTGTTCATCAAGTGAGAATCGCCGGATTCTAGCACAAATTTGTGAGCAATATCTAATGGAAATTGGCCGCGTGTCACGAGTTCCTAGTCCACACCAAAATAGGTGTGCATGGGACTAGGAACTTATCGTTCACTTCTTATTCGCAAACGTATTCAACCACGTTCAGGCCGAAACCGCCCAATGCATGGTATTTTTTGTTAGTCGAAGACAGAAGACGCATATCGTGAACACCAAGGTCTGCGAGAATTTGCGACCCCACTCCCACGCGGCGAGACGTGCCCTGCTTTTTCGCTAAAGTAGGTGCTTCGCCTTTATCTTGCGCTTCGAACATCTTCACGCGGTGGATGAGCAACTCGGTTGATTCTTCATTGCCAAGTACAACCAGAACACCGCCTTCTTCACCGATACGCTTCATCGCTCTATCCAGTGTCCAGCTGCGCTCTGCATTGCGGTCACTGCGTAATACATCGGTGAATACGTCTTGTAGATGCACACGAACCAGCGGCGCTTCGCCGGCCAAATCACCTTTACACATCGCGTAATGCACTTGATTATCGATGGTGTCTTTGTAAGTCACCAAAGTGAACTCACCGTGTTCAGTTGGCAGTTTGCATTCTGCTACACGCTCAATGGTCGTTTCTGTGTTGTTGCGGTATTCGATAAGGTCCGCAATAGTGCCTAACTTCAAGCCGTGTTTTTCAGCAAAGATTTCAAGATCAGGGCGGCGAGCCATGGTGCCGTCGTCGTTTAGAATCTCAACAATCACAGAAGCAGGCTCAAGCCCCGCAAGGCGAGCTAAATCACAACCCGCTTCGGTGTGACCAGCGCGAGTCAATACACCACCATCTTGCGCAGCAAGAGGGAAAATATGCCCCGGTTGAACCAAGTCTGCCGCTTTTGCGTTTGGCGCAACCGCAGCTTGAACGGTACGTGCGCGGTCAGCCGCTGAAATACCCGTGGTTACGCCTTCAGCAGCTTCGATAGAAACGGTAAAGTTAGTGGTGTACTGCGCGTTGTTGTCTTGCACCATTGGCGGCAAGCCGAGATTTTCACAACGCGCTTTAGTCATGGTCAGACAGATCAAGCCACGACCGTAAGTCGCCATAAAGTTGATCGCTTCCGGCGTAATATGCTCGGCAGCCATGATCAAGTCACCTTCATTCTCACGGTCTTCATCATCCATTAGGATGACCATTTTGCCTGCACGAATATCATCAATAATTTCTTGTGGTGTACTGATTGGCATATTCTGTTTCCCGTTATTCTAAAATTTATTTTCCGACAGCAATGCGTGAAATCTTATTGCAATGGTAATGACATCAACAGTTTGAGCCTTGCACAATGCAAGTCAATTGCCCTAACGATGTTCTGTGAATCCGGTCTGTTATGGCAATTATCGCAACGTGGCTGAGCGCTTACGCAAAGCCATTTTGTTGTAAGAAATCCATGGTGATGCGAGATTCAGGCAGCTCTTCTTGCTGACCTTGCAGCAAGCGTTCCATGTAACGCGCCAACACATCCACTTCTAAATTCACTTTGCGGCCCACTTGGAACTGGTCAATGGTGGTTTCTTCACTGGTGTGAGGCACAATCGTCAGTTTGAATGCGTTTTTACGTAAATCATTCACCGTTAAGCTGATACCATCAACGGTGATAGAGCCTTTTTCTGCCACGTACTTGCTGATCTCAGCAGGCATCGCGACCCAAAACTCTATCGCACGACCAACTTGATTGCGCTCCACAATTTCACCCACGCCGTCCACGTGTCCAGATACAATGTGTCCGCCAAAACGTGTCGTCGGCAGCATGGCTTTTTCTAAGTTAACCTTTTCGCCTACTTGGTAGTTTGCAAAACCGGTTTTTTTCAAGGTCTCGAGAGACAAATCCGCGCTGTAGTAATTGCTTCCAAAGTCAATCACCGTTAAGCACACACCATTAGTTGCGATGCTGTCGCCTAACTTTACGTCAGACATGTCTAACTTACCTACTTCTACCGTAACGGTAATGTCTTCGCCTTTTGGCGTAATCGCAGTTAATTTACCAACTGCTTCTACAATTCCTGTAAACATAGTGCTTCTTTTCTAAATTTCTTTACGTACAAGGGTGGCGGTAATACGGATATCTCTGCCCACCATTCGCACATCAGTAATATTTAAATCGATGACCTGCGCCATCTCCGTCAATCCCAGCGCGCCAATTAAACCACGTCCATCGCTTCCCATTAGCTTCGGAGCGAGATAGACAATCAACTCATCTACAAGGTTAGCTTTGATTAGAGAACTCGCGAGCGTCGCGCCAGCTTCCACCCATAAATGGTTGATATTATGCTGAGTCGCGACCGCTTTTAGGGTGGCAGCTAAATCAATTTTTCCGCTTTGATCGAGTTGTGGGCAAACATCGCCTTCGCTGCTGACAATAATTCGCTCACCTTCGGTACTGAACAGTTTAAGGTCATCACTCAGTTGCTGTTGACGGTCGAGTATTACCCTTGCTGGTTGGCGAACTTCCGTCAGCTCATAGTGCGCTTGAACACTCTGCGGCAAATCTTCCCAACGAACGTTGAGAGAAGCGTTATCATCCATCACTGTTTTGCTTGTAGACAGAATGCCACCGCTTTGCGCTCGATAACACTGCACGTCTTGGCGAGCCTGTGGGGAGGTGATCCATTGGCTCTTGCCATTACTTAGCGCACTCTGTCCATCTAAGCTTGCTGCCATTTTTAATTGGATAAATGGCATGCCTGTTTGCATGAATTTAATGAAGCCACGATTGAGCTCAATCGCATCGTTTTCTAACAGTCCAACCTGAACCTCAACTCCGGCTTCACGTAGCATTTGGATGCCACGTCCAGCCACTTTTGGATTCGGATCTTCCATCGCACACACTACTCGCGCCACTTTGGCTTTTATCAGCCCTTCAGCGCAAGGTGGCGTACGTCCATAGTGGGAGCACGGTTCAAGGGTAACGTATGCCGTTGCACCTTCAGCTTTATCACCAGCCATGCGCATCGCGTGCACTTCAGCATGCGGCTCTCCAGCGCGATGATGATAACCTTCACCAATGATCACGCCATCACGAACAATTACGCAACCGACGTTCGGGTTTGGAGCCGTCGTATAAATGCCGCGTCGAGCTAACTTGAGCGCACGCGACATCATTGAAAAATCTTGAGGAGAAAATGGAGATGCAGAAGTGTGTTGAGGCATGATTTAATCAGTCTTCAAGGCGGGCAATTTCTTCGCCGAATTCACGAATATCTTCAAAGCTACGATAAACCGATGCAAAACGGATGTAAGCCACTTTGTCGAGCTCTTTAAGCTGATCCATAACCAAGTTACCAATCATTTGGCTCGGTACTTCACGCTCACCAGTTGCGCGGAGTTGCGACTTAATCATACTGATTGCAAGCTCGATAGAGTCGGCACTTACCGGACGTTTCTCTAATGCGCGCTGAATGCCACCGACCATTTTATCTTCATCGAATGGTTCACGATTGCCATTCGACTTAATGACTTTAGGCATGACCAATTCTGCCGTTTCAAACGTAGTAAAACGTTCACTACAGGCTAAACACTGGCGGCGGCGACGGACTTGATGACCATCCGCAACCAATCGGGAATCAATTACTTTTGTATCGTTCTCTGAACAAAAAGGACAATGCATATCACCTCCAAATAACGTGCCTTTGGGGCCGTCCCAAAAGCCAGACTAGTGTAGCGGAATTGATATGTGAGAGAAAACAAAAAGGGGCACTAGTGCCCCTTTTTCAATCAATATCGAGTCGAATCTGTTAACTGCGTGCTAAGTAGTTCGCTTTGCCGACCCATTTGTAGCTTGTTAATTCTTCCAAGCCCATCGGGCCACGTGCATGCAGCTTTTGAGTTGAGACGGCCACTTCAGCCCCCAAGCCAAACTGAGCACCGTCAGTAAAGCGCGTTGCCGCATTCACATAAACTGCAGCCGAGCCCACCGAATTGATGAACAACTCTGAGTTAATCAAGCTGTTGGTCATGATTGCATCTGAGTGACTCGCATTGTGAACTCGCATGTGTTCAATCGCATCTTTCACGTCAGCGACAACTTTTACACCTAACGTGTAGCTTAGCCATTCGGTATCAAAATCACCTTCTACGGCATCGCGAATTTGCGTAGCTTGAGCCATTAGCGCTTTCGCTTTTGGTTCTGCTACAAACGTCACTTTGTCACTCATTCGCTCGACAATCATTGGCAAGAATTTCGCCGCCACTTTCTCGTGAACAAGCAGTGTGTCTAACGAGTTACATGCCGAAGGACGTTGAGCTTTCGAGTTTTCAACCACGTTTAGCGATTTCTCTAGGTCCGCGGATTCATCAACAAAAATGTGACTGATACCAAAACCGCCGATGATCACTGGAATTGTGCTGTTCTCTTTACACATTTTGTGCAGACCCGCTCCACCACGTGGGATGATCATATCAACGTAGTCATCCAGTTTAAGCAGTTGAGAAACCAGCTCGCGATCTGGCTTTTCAATGTACTGTACTGAAGCGGCTGGCAAGTTTGCTTTTGCAAGGGCTGATTGGATAACTTTCACAAGTTCCATGTTAGAGAAAAACGTCTCTTTACCACCGCGTAGGATGCTGGCGTTACCCGTTTTCAGGCACAGTGCGGCAATGTCGATGGTCACATTTGGACGCGCTTCATAAATCACACCCACAACACCAAGTGGTACACGGCGGCGAGAGAGAGACATGCCGTTTTCTAGCACTTTACTGTCGATTTCGCTGCCCACAGGATCGTTTAGGCTGATCACATTGCGAACATCATTTGCAATGCCCGTTAAGCGTTCTTCATTCAGCAGTAGACGGTCTAACAGCGCATCGGTCAGACCAGCTTCGCGACCAAGTTCGATGTCTTTTGCGTTTGCTGCCAAAATCGCAGCTGAGTTTGCTTCTAGCTCATCTGCGATGATCGCTAGAGCTTGGTTCTTTTGAGCAGTTGACGCCGTCGCCAATTCGAAAGCTGCATCTTTAGCAGCTTTACCCATATTCGTTAAATCCACGTTGCTTCCCTCAATTTCTATTCTTGAATGACGACAAGATCATCGCGATGAATCACTTCTGAGCCGTAGTCATGACCCAAAATAGAGATGATGTCTTTACTGTGTTTGCCAGTAATTTTTGCCAAGTCTTCACTTGAGTAGGCACTAATACCACGCGCAACCAGTTTGCCATGAGAATTTGTTACGCGAGCAACTTCACCACGGGCAAAATCACCGCTCACCTTGATGACCCCTTTTGCTAGCAGGCTGCTGCCTTTGCCAACAACCGCATTTACCGCACCATCATCGATGATAATATCACCCGATGCTGCAGGACCAGCGAGGATCCAACGCTTACGGTTTTCCAATGCTTCTGAACAAGGTAGGAAACGCGTACCTTGAGGCTCCGTGCTCAACGAGTCAAAAATTACGTTTGGCGCACTACCTGCTGCGATAATAACTTCAATACCCGCGCGACGTGCGATGTCGGCTGCTTGAAGTTTCGTCGCCATACCACCCGTACCGAGTGTTGTACCGCTGCCGCCAGCAATTTTACGCAACGTGTCATCAATGGTTTTAACTTCTTTGATCAGCTCTGCATTCGGATCTTTTCGTGGGTCAGCAGTAAACAGACCTTTTTGATCTGTCAGTAGCAATAACTTATCTGCACCACACAAAATACCCACTAAAGCCGATAGGTTGTCATTGTCGCCGACTTTGATTTCACTGGTGGCTACTGCATCATTTTCGTTCACGATTGGAATAATATCGTTCGCCACAAGCGCATTGATGGTGTCACGCGCATTAAGAAAACGCTCACGATCATCCAAGTCAGCACGAGTCAGTAGCATTTGACCAATCTTGATACCGTAAATACCAAACAAAGACTCCCATGTTTGAATCAAACGACTCTGACCCACAGCAGCAAGCAACTGTTTGCTCGCCATCTCGTTGGGCAGTGCGGGGTATCCAAGATGCTCACGGCCTGCTGCAATTGCACCAGACGAAACCATTACCACTGAATGGCCTTGTTTCTTAAGCTCAGCACACTGACGCGCTAGTTCAACCATGTGAGCGCGATCTAGCGCCAATGTGCCGCCAGTCAGCACACTTGTACCCAGTTTCACAACGACGGTTTGTGGTTGCGAAACAACTGCGTTTTGTTGATTCGTTGTCATGATGTCTTCTGAAGTGAAAAACAAATAAAGAGAGGATGTTTTAACAATCAAATAGGGATTTAACAAGAGAAAAGGTGCGAAAACGCACCTTTTTGTTCAGTCGAAAAAGAAAACCGCCAAATCAGGCGAAATCAAATGACTCGGTATGATATTCCACTTCGAGTTTGAAGTGTTCAGCCAAGGTATCAATGAGCTTCTGATGAAAGGTACTTTGTGTAAAGTACACTTCCTCTACCACTTTTTGCGGCAGAGCTTCAGACACCCATTTCCCTTCTTTGTTGTATTTCCCAATATGGTACTTAGCGGTAAAGCCCCCTTCGATGGATTCTAGATCCATCCACCAGCCCCAGAACTCGCGTTTCTCAGGTGACTTTTTGTCATCTACACAAACAGATAGACAATCAAAATAGTAGCGCCCTTCTTGTGATTGCGGTTCACGCAGGTAAGGCCCAATGGCCTTCAGCTTTGACATCAAGCGAAAGTGTGTTGGACCCTGAGTCGTCTCTGACATATGAATCTCCGTTTCCATATAGTTAAAGTAAACACCCAATAATGATTATTATTTTTTATTATCATGAGCTTATTTTTTGCTCAGGTATATCACTCTTAACTAAATTAGGAGATTTGTCATCTTAATAATTCATCTTCCAACCACTTTATCGCCAAATCGAGGGATTGCTCATATCCTTTTGTAATTGTCTTGGAACTGATCTTCTTCGCCTGCCCATAGTGGCTAAATAGCGCGACTAACTGGTTGTCACTGTAAGGAGAAACGGGGTCACCTTCTAAGCTCAACGCTAAAATGGGCACCTTAGTTTTACGACTGCTCAAGAAGCCTTGAACTTTCAATGACCAAGCCATCATCTGTCCAGCCATGCTGTTGATATCAACTGCGCTTTTACCCAAACGAGAAGCCAGCATATCCAGATACATCTTCGGCATTTTTTGCAGCTTTTTCGGCGAGGTAAACAGATCATGCACAGGTGCGCCTAGTGCCACACACGCTTTGATCTTTTCTTGCTCAAGAAAAGACAGACGAACCATGGCATTGCCACCAAAACGAAAACCGACCAAACCAACTTTGTGATGATCGACGTAAGGAATGGAATAAAGCTCATTCAACACGGCTTGATGAAGACAGCTTGAATCTTCCGTCAAAGGCCAATGAGAACTGTGTCCGACTGATGGCATATCGACGGTTAACATTGCAATATCTTTAGGAGCAAAGTGATTGCGGAACAAACGCCACATGTCGGTTTGTAAACTGTCAAGTCCTGCACTCACCATCACAACTGGCAGCTGCTTATCGGTTCTTGGCAAATGCAAGTTAGCGATAATTTTGCGTTTTTGGTAAGGCACCTCAATTTGCTTGATGGTGTATTGAGTTTTCTCAGCCCCTTCAGAATAGGCTTTGTTTGCTAACACCTGAGCCTGAAGCGCCAAGTTGTCGTTTTTTAAATGAGGATAGCCCGCAATGCTGAAACACAACGATGCGGTAAACAGCTCGTCGGCAGCATCCTCACCTTTAAGATCATTGGCACGTCGTTGGTGTTCCATACCTAACTTGATCCACTCAAACGTCCAGTTACCGCTGTGATACCCCATCACAGTATCTAACCAATCATCGTGAGTACGAGAATGCGTTGACGAAGCAATGCGCGACAATACGCCTTCCATTTCAATTGGAGATAAGCCTTGCCACGCCCACTGCAAGCGACGCAAATGACGATACCAAGCACGATCTTCTTGCTGTTCTCGATCATCAAGAATCTTTTTGCTGGTTGGCATGTATTGAGTGAGCGCGGAGGTTTCTTTCGCTTGCTTATGTTTTACGAACAAAGTCTCGGAAAGATTTTTACTGACGTCTTCAGACATAGGAAGAACCTTTGGCTATTAGCATTAGCTGTAATGATAATAAAAAAAATGCCCCTATAAAGGGGCATTTCTCAATATTCTTCGCTAGCGATTACTTTTGCTTGCGGTTTACTGGCTCTGCATACTGGATAGACATATCCCAAGGTTGCTCGATCCAAGTGTCTTGCGCGATGTCTACTACGTAGTCATCTAACAATTCTTTACCCGACGGTTTTGCACATACTGCAATCATTTTTGCTTTCGGGTACATTTCACGCAGTTTACGCGCTGTATCACCGCTATCTACTAGGTCTTCAACGATTAGGTAGCCTTCACCATCGCCTTCAGGTGCTTTAAGCACTGTCATATCACGTTGATGATCATGGTCGTAGCTTGAGATACAAATTGTATCAACGTAGCGAATACCCAGTTCACGAGCCAAGATAGCACCCGGTACTAGACCGCCACGGCTTACCGCCCAAATACCTTTCCATTGCTCAGCTGGCATCTGTTTCTCAGCCAGTTCACGGCAGTAAGTCTGCATCGCATCCCAAGTGATAATGAATTTTTTACTCATTGTAATAACCTAATAATTTGAAAATATGCATCCTCAAAATCTAGCGAAACGGCTTTAAAGCGGAATATTCACTATGCTCTCCAGAGGTCAGGAGACGAGGATTTCAAGCTGCGCAAACGATTATTCTACCGAAACACACCGTTAATACCAACGGTGATATCAAAATTCTCCGCCTATTACGCAGAAAAATCGAATTCAGTGAACAACGCTAAAAGCAAAAAGCCAGCACGAACAGCTTTTGCTGCTCGCGCTGGCTTTTTAAAAGTAATTACCCAGCTAGGTATTTAACGATGAAGATGGCAGACATAACCCAAACACTCATCGATACATCGCGGCCTTTGCCACTAAACAATTTGATTGCAGCATACGCAATAAAGCCTAGGGTGATGCCTTCTGCAATAGAGAAAGTAAGCGGCATCACAAGACAAGTTACAACGACTGGAGATGCTTCAGTTAGGTCACGCCAATCAATGCTCACCAAGCCAGAAAGCATCAAAATTGCTACATAGAACAATGCACCTGACGTTGCATACGCAGGGATCATACCCGCTAGTGGCGAGAACAATAGTGCAAGCAGGAAGAGTACACCAACAACCACTGCGGTTAAACCAGTACGACCACCAGCAGCTACGCCCGAAACACTTTCAATGTATGAAGTCGTGTTTGACGTACCTAGCAACGCACCAACAGAAGTCGCTGTTGAGTCAGCAAGTAGTGCTTTGTTTAGACGAGGAATGTTGCCATTCTCATCCGTTAGACCGGCTTTTTGAGAAACGCCAACGAGCGTACCAGCCGTATCAAATAAGTCGACGAATAAGAAAGCGAACACAACAGAGATCATGCCGACTTCAAATAGACCTGAGAAATCCAATTGCAAGAATGTTGGTGCGATACTTGGTGGGGTTGACATGACACCGTTCCATTGCACATCACCAAATAGAAGACCAAGCGCCGTCACACCCAAAATCGCGATCATCACTGCACCTTTCACACCACGGTGAACAAGCGCGATAGTAAGGAAGAAACCAATCGCCGCCAACACTGATGGCAATGACGTGATATCGCCCATTGAAACCAATGTCGCTGGGTTATCAACCACAATACCTGCGTTTTTAAGGGCGATAAACGCCAAGAAAAGGCCAATACCTGCAGAAATGCCGGTGCGAAGCGAATGCGGGATCGAGTTAATGATCCATTCACGAATCTTAAAAATGCTCAGCAGAATAAATAAAACACCTGAAACAAACACTGCAGCCAGCGCGACTTGCCATGTGTAACCCATGCCTAACACAACGGAATATGTGAAGAATGCGTTTAGACCCATGCCCGGAGCCTGAGCAATTGGGTAGTTTGCGACTAAGCCCATAATGAAACAGCCAATCGCGGCGGCAAGACACGTTGCAACAAAGATCGCACCACGATCCATACCGGTATCAGACAAAATAGCTGGGTTTACAAAAATAATGTAAGCCATGGTAAGGAAGGTCGTAATACCTGCAATGATCTCAGTGCGCACATTTGTGCCGTTTTCACTAAGTTTAAAGAGCCTTTCGAGCATGATCGAATCCTGTAAAGGTAAAAAGTAAACGGTTGCGTAATCGATTGGCAGGAATTATAAAGTTATCAAATAGCAAATTCTAGATAGAATCATCACTCTAAAGCGATTTTTTTCGCAGGATATGAAACCCATCCGTTAGTATTTAAAATCAAGAATGAATATAACGCTTATTAAACAATAACTAACCGCTCATGTTCACTTTGCCTTCAATGCGTGCAAATTGAGCAATGTTCTAAACTTTCAAACAAAAATGGACGTTAAAGGACAATATTCACTCACAATTTACTGCGTAAGTGGGATTCCTTTTAGCAGCAATAAGAGAATGGAGGCTTAGTGGTGGAAATTTGGTCGGAAGTAGAAAAAAGAGATAAAAAAACGCCACTCAATTTGAGTGGCGGTGAATCATGTCAGCACTATCACTGAAAAAAAATTCCAATTTATAGGGGTGAACAAACTGTTCGAGTCACATGCGTTGACTTCACTTAGTAGCCAAAGCTTGTTGGGTATACAAAGTTACCGGTATATACAGATTTGCTATTCCAGAACATTGCACTTGGTAAACCTTTCATAAATATCACCTTCTAAATCAATTAAAACAGTCGTTGATTTCTCGGTTCCTTGGAGGCGATAAACGGACTCATCCTTTGAGCATTTCATTCTTCATCTCAGAAGCTGGTTACAAATATACCACCAAGAAATTTAATTACAAGCATTTTAGTGATAAAAGTCACAAAAAATCCATAAATTGACGTCAATCAAATTTTAACTGTAATTAAATTACATTTTTGTGAATTAAAAATTATTCTACTTTCAGTTCATATAAACATAAGCGCATTTACGACTTATACCATGTTCATAAAGTGTGACAGTGAGGAAGGAAATCCTTTTGTTCTCGACTACTAGTAGCCTTCGTCTGGTGGTATCCTTGAGCTAATTCATGCCAAATATCATTAGCATTTCCTGCTAATCACACATTATTTATACGGTATATATTTGGCAAAGCACATCAAAAGGAGTCTTCCGTGTCTGAATTCCATTCTGAAATCAGTACCTTGTCACCTGCTCCACTTTGGCAGTTTTTCGATAAGATTTGTTCCATCCCTCATCCATCTAAGCATGAAGAAGCATTAGCACAGTACATTATCAACTGGGCAACAGAGCAAGGCTTCGATGTTCGCCGAGACCCAACGGGCAACGTATTCATCAAAAAGCCAGCAACGCCTGGGATGGAAAACAAAAAGGGCGTGGTTCTTCAAGCACACATTGACATGGTGCCACAGAAGAATGAAGACACTGACCACGACTTCACAAAAGATCCAATTCAACCGTACATCGATGGTGAGTGGGTAACAGCGAAAGGCACGACGCTTGGTGCAGACAACGGTATTGGTATGGCTTCTTGTCTTGCTGTATTAGCATCTAAAGATATCAAGCATGGGCCAATTGAAGTTCTACTAACAATTGATGAAGAAGCAGGCATGACTGGTGCATTCGGGCTTGAAGCAGGTTGGTTGGAAGGTGATATTCTTCTAAACACCGACTCCGAGCAAGAAGGCGAAGTGTACATGGGCTGCGCTGGTGGTATCGATGGTGCGATGACTTTTGACATCAAACGCGACGCGATCCCTACTGGCTTTGTGACTCGTCAGCTAACCTTGAAGGGTTTAAAAGGCGGTCACTCTGGTTGTGATATCCACACTGGTCGTGGTAATGCCAACAAACTGCTTGGCCGATTCCTAGCGGGCCATGCACAAGAGTTGGATCTTCGCTTGGTTGAATTCCGTGGTGGTAGTTTGCGTAATGCTATTCCTCGCGAAGCTTTCGTAACAGTTGCTGTTCCTGCTGAAAACCAAGAGAAACTTGCAGAGCTTTTCAACTACTACACTGAGCTATTAAAAGCAGAGCTTGGCAAAGTAGAAACGGGTATTGTGACGTTCAATGAAGAGATCGTAACCGAATCACAAGCTTTCACCGCGGCGGACCAACAACGCTTTATTGCTGCTCTCAACGCATGTCCAAATGGCGTGATGCGCATGAGCGACGAAATTGAAGGTGTGGTTGAAACGTCACTGAACGTTGGCGTGATCACTACTGAAGAAAATAAAGTCACGGTTCTGTGTCTGATTCGCTCTTTAATTGATTCTGGCCGCAGCCAAGTAGAGAGCACGCTACGCTCTGTTGCTGAACTCGCAGGAGCACAAGTTGAGTTCTCAGGCGCTTACCCTGGTTGGAAACCAGACGCTGATTCAGAAATTATGGCGATTTTCCGTGATATGTACGAAGGCATTTACGGTCACAAACCAAACATCATGGTTATTCACGCAGGTCTTGAATGTGGTCTATTTAAAGAGCCATACCCGAACATGGACATGGTTTCTTTCGGCCCAACGATCAAGTTCCCTCACTCTCCTGATGAAAAAGTGAAGATTGATACCGTTCAACTGTTCTGGGATCAAATGGTAGCGCTTCTAGAAGCAATTCCTGAGAAAGCGTAATCCAAACGCGACAACAAAACAAAAAGGGTGCCGAGGCACCCTTTTTTATTGCTATTTGTCACGAGAGTATCGCGAATTATGCACGAGTTTGCGCGTACGCTGCTAGCTCATCCATAGAAGTCTTCGCGACCACTTCACCATTGATGTAGTAAGTAACAAACTCACCCTCACGTACACCCATTAATGTCGCTTTTTCGCCGTTGTTGTATGTGATGTTCATCTGAACCGTATTTTCATCGATTTGGTGCATTTGACCTTGCTCGATAACGCGGTTGTTTGTAAGTGGGCCAATCGGCGCTGTTGTAAGCGACTTATCTAGCTGGTGGTTTACATCAATGTAAGTGTCCATCTTAGTATCGAAGATGTGTGGTTTGCCGTTTAGCGGGTTTTTACCAGTCCAGAACTCTAGAGAGTTAAATACGATGTAGTCAGCTGCGATTGCCACACCGTAAACTGGTGCCATAAGCATGTTTAGACCACCACGAGCGTAACGGTTATCTACCGCTTTCAAGTTGAAACCCATAACATAGCCAGTTACCGCGTTGCTGCCAACACAACCTGAAAGTGAAACTGCCACAGCAGTCAATGCGCCAATTTTAGCAATTGCCTTTTTCATCAAAACCTCTAGTTAGAAAGTATTAGGTCGAAAATTCGGCGCGGATATTAGCTTATAAAAACTAGGGATAAAAGACAGAATTTTCCGAAGAAAGCATCTTTATTATTTTTAATACGTGGACATTTATCTAAACAATAAATAACCAATTAAAGATAAGGGTGACGAGATGTTCAGCAAATAATAAACGTCACATTTACAACAAACTTTCCACAAAAGGTTATTATTCGCCCTCCTTGATTAAAATAATTTGTCGTATCCTTAATTAGAATGATTAGTGTGATTTTGACGCGATTGTTACATTGTTGCTAACTTATTTGACAGAGATGGTTTATGGCCAGAAGTAAAACAAGCAAAGTATTTGAGCTGCTCGGGCATAAAATACAACCAGGACAGCGTTTAGAAGTAGAATTCGAAGCTGCTCAGCTATACACGCACTCTCCACTTTCTATCCCTGTGGAAATCATTCACGGGAAACAAGAAGGTCCAGTGCTGATGGTGAACGCCGCAATCCATGGTGATGAGCTTAATGGCGTAGAGATCGTTCGTCAGATGATCAACCAGTTAAACCCATTAAAGCTAAAAGGTACGGTTATTGCGGTGCCAATCGTAAACGTATTTGGCTTTATCCATAAGTCTCGTTACTTACCCGATCGCCGCGATCTAAACCGTTGTTTCCCTGGCAGCGAAAAAGGCGCACTCGCCTCGCGTATGGCGTATGGATTCTTCAATAATATAGCGAAACGTTGTGATTACATTTTAGATTTACATACAGGTGCGATTCATCGTACTAATCTACCCCAAATACGCGCTAACCTGAGCAATCCGGAAACACTGCGCATTGCTAAAGCATTTGCCACGCCAGTGATCGTTGACTCTGCATTGCGTGATGGCTCGCTACGTAGCGAAGCCGAGAAGTGTGATATCCCAGTATTGACTTACGAAGCTGGTGAAGCACTTCGCTTTGATCCGCTATCTATCAGTGCTGGTGTTTTAGGCGTTCAACGCGTTATGCAAGCGATCGGTATGTTAAGAGCCAGCCGTAAAAAACTGCCTGAACCTGTTATCGCGAAATCGACCAGCTGGGTTAGAGCGCCAGGCAACGGTATTTTGCGCACGGTGGTGAACCTAGGCGATAAAGTAGAAAAAGGTGAAACCTTAGCTTACATCAGCTCACCCCTCGGTCACGATGAAATAGAGCTAAAAGCACCTAAAAGTGGTTTAGTGATCGGTCAGCAAACGCTGCCATTGGTAAACGAAGGCGATGCCATTTTCCACCTCGCATACTTCAGCCAAAGCGACGATGAAGTAGAACAAGCGGTAGAAAGCTACATTGAAGGATTAACTGAGTTTGACGTCGAACAGGTAACGACGGGACAAATCCCACTCGACACTCAGTCATAATTGCATGCTCTATGATCTCAAAGCCCAGTACCTAGTGCCGGGCTTTTTTGTTATGTTTACTCACCAATATTATTTATTACAAATACTTAAACACGAAAACTCAACGTTTGTGCTTCGTGTTTAGCTTATTTCAATTCATCTTGTTCATCGCACAATTGCACAGCGTTTTATTTATTCGTATTATGTTTTCTTTTTGCTTGCACACATCTATGAATAAAACACAACTCATTAGCTGTTTGTTGGGACTTGGACTTTCTGCAAATCTCCTCGCTCAAGAATCTGAAAACATCGCTCAATACTTACAAGAACAAAGTCAACAACATTCACTAGAAGATCATTATGCTTCATCTGTTCCAGATGAACTCAACTTGGACGCGCAACGCTCAGAACTCAAATGGCGAGAGGAAGGCAAGCCAGATCATTGTTACCAAACAAAAAATAACGCCGAGGTTACAACAGACTTTGACTATGGTGAGGCCAACGATCTTTCGGATGGCTTACATCATATTGATTTACCGCCTGTGCATACGCGTAATAACAAATCATCTCATCGTGTTTACGCAAACAATCCTCACTTACTGCCTGGCAACCAACAGTTTGCCGCACCTTCCGAAGGCTCTTTTGGCTTCTCGGTTTCTTCTGACTGCTTATGAAAATGAGCCAACAAAAAAGCCCTGAAGAAAACTTCAGGGCTTTTTAGCATTACCGACAGATCGAAACATCAATCGGAATATATGCCATTATTCTTCGTCAGCTTCAGCTTCGCGTGCTTTACGAGCTTCTTCTTTGCGAACTTTTGCCGCAAGTTGCTCTGCTTCACGTTCTTGACGCTGTACAGCTTTACGCTCATTACGAACAACTTGGTTTTCGATGAAGCCCGCAAGTTCTTGTTCAGCCCAAGCTTGTGCTTTTTCTTCGCTGTCAAACCCAGTTTCACGTTTTGAAACCATTGTTTTGCGAGACGTTACTTGACGAGTGATTTCTGCGCTCCAACCGTTACGTTTTTCAGTTACGCGGATAGCAAATTTTGGATTTTTAGACATCTATTTCAGTTCCTAAGGGATTAATCAGGGATTCGGTCAACTTGATAACTCCATCTAAGCTGAGCTGTTTAACACCATCCCTTGGTAAGCGCGGTATTAGAGCATAAATCATTATGATTGGCTGCAAAAATTTTATTTTCCACACTTAAACCACATTGGTTGTTGGCAATAAGTGTACTAGCCCGTTTTCGACTTCGCACTTCCACAATCCCAAAAAAGAAAAGCGCAGATCTTTCGATCTGCGCTTCGCGTTTGTAAAGTATTAATACTTAACCGATGTTCTTGCGCGCGTTTTGGAACATACGCATCCAAGCGCCATTTTCACCCCAACCTTCCGGAGCCCAAGAGTTTGCAACTGTGCGGAATACACGCTCTGGGTGAGGCATCATGATGGTTACACGGCCACCTGCGGTAGTCAGACCGGTAATCGCATTCGGCGAACCATTCGGGTTGTTCGGGTATTGTTGCGTTGGGTTACCGTTATTATCAACGTAACGTAGCGCGACAGTACCTGACGCTTCAATTGCGTTTAGGTGCTCACCGTCACGTACTTCGACACGACCTTCACCGTGAGAAACCGCGATAGGCATACGTGAGCCAGCCATGCCGTCGAAGAACACAGAATCAGACTTCTGTACTTCAACCAGGCTAAAGCGTGCTTCAAAACGCTCAGATTCGTTGCGAACAAAACGTGGCCACAAGTCTGCACCCGGGATAAGCTCTTTCAGGTTAGAAAGCATCTGACAACCGTTACAAACACCTAGAGAGAATGTCTCTTCACGGTTGAAGAACGCTTGGAACTGCTCACGAGCTTGTGCGTTAAACAGGATAGACTTCGCCCAACCTTCACCCGCACCTAGCACGTCACCGTAAGAGAAACCACCACAAGCTACCAGACCTTGGTATTCATCAAGTACCGCTTGGCCTGTCAGAATGTCGCTCATGTGGATATCAGTTGCTTCAAAGCCAGCACGGTCAAAGGCTGCTGCCATTTCAACGTGAGAGTTAACACCTTGTTCACGAAGAATCGCCATCTTAGGTTTCGCGCCTTTCGCAATGTAAGGTGCTGCGATATCTTCATTCACATCAAAGCTTAGAGATACGTTCAGACCAGGGTCAGTGTTGTCTTTCTTCGCTTCAAATTCTTGGTCTGCACATGCTGGGTTATCACGTAGCGCCTGCATTTTATGCGTAGTTTCTGCCCAGATAACACGTAGTTCGGTACGTGAACGCTTAAGCACAACATCATCACCAGAAGTGATAACAAAGTCGTCTGATGCTTCAACAGAACCAATTACATGTGAACATGCTTCTAAGCCATTCGCTGCTAGCGTAGACAGAACTGAATCCAGATCGTCGTTTTTAACCTGAACAACCGCGCCTAATTCTTCGTTAAATAGGACCGCCAGCGCATCTTCACCCAGCTCTGCGATGTTCGCCTTTACGCCACAGTGACCCGCGAACGCCATCTCAGCCAACGTTACAAATAGACCGCCGTCACCTTTATCGTGGTAAGCAAGCAGCTTGTCGTTACGTACGAGATTTTGCATTGCATCGAAGAAGCCTTTTAGTTGCTCTGCGTTGTCTACGTCTGCCGGCTTATCACCCAGCTGCTTGTAAACCTGTGCCAGTGCTGTTGCACCCAAACGGTTTTTGCCGTTACCTAGGTCTACAAGAACAAGTGAAGTGTCACCTAGTCCTTCCAAGGTATCAGATGTGCGTAGCTGAGGCGTTACTGTCTTACGTACGTCTTCAACACGACCAAACGCAGTGATAACTAGCGATAGTGGCGAAGTCACTTCTTTGCTTTCGCCATTCTCTTCCCACTTAGTCTTCATTGACATTGAGTCTTTACCAACCGGGATAGTCAGACCTAGCGCCGGACATAGCTCTTCACCAACCGCTTTCACTGCTTCGTAAAGACCCGCATCTTCACCTGGGTGACCCGCTGGAGACATCCAGTTCGCTGACAGCTTAATGCGTTTGATATCGCCGATATCTGTCGCTGCGATGTTAGTCAGAGATTCACCAACCGCCAGACGAGCAGACGCGCCGAAGTCTAATAGAGCAACCGGAGTACGCTCACCCATCGACATCGCTTCACCGTGGTATGTGTCGTAACTTGCCGCCGTAACTGCACAGTTCGCCACAGGCACCTGCCAAGGACCAACCATTTGGTCACGAGCAACTAAACCAGTAACTGAGCGGTCACCGATCGTGATCAGGAATGTTTTCTCAGCAACCGTAGGAAGACGAAGTACGCGATCTACCGCTTCGTTGATTTCGATACCGTCGCGTACGATCGCTGGGCTATCTACTTTCAAAGTCGTTGCTTCACGGTGCATCTTCGGTGTTTTACCAAGCAAGATATCCATTGGCATATCAATTGGCGTGTTATCGAAGTGAGAATCTTCTAGCGTCAGATGACGCTCTTCTGTTGCCACACCAACCACTGCGTAAGGTGCACGCTCGCGCTTACAAATCGCATCGAACGCTTCCATGTTTTCTGGTGCTACCGCAAGAACATAACGCTCCTGAGATTCGTTACACCAGATTTCCAGAGGGCTCATGCTCAATTCATCATTTGGTACGTCACGTAACTGGAACTTACCGCCACGCTCACCGTCGTCACAAAGCTCAGGAAGTGCGTTAGAGATACCGCCCGCACCCACATCGTGGATAAATGCGATTGGGTTCGCTTCACCTAGCTGCCAACAGCGGTCGATCACTTCCTGACAACGACGCTCCATCTCTGGGTTTTCACGTTGTACTGAAGCAAAGTCCAGATCTTCCGCTGACTGACCAGATGCCATTGAAGACGCCGCACCGCCACCAAGACCGATGTTCATTGCAGGCCCACCAAGTACGATCAGGCTCGCACCCACTGGGATCTCTTTCTTCTGTACGTGTTCGTCACGGATGTTACCCATACCACCAGCAATCATGATTGGCTTGTGGTAACCACGAATTTCTTCACCCGCGTGAGAAGTCACTTTCTCTTCGTAGGTACGGAAGTAACCTAATAGGTTTGGACGACCAAATTCGTTGTTGAATGCTGCGCCACCCAGAGGGCCTTCAAGCATGATATCTAACGCGTTTACGATACGACCCGGCTTACCGAAGTCGGTTTCCCAAGGCTGTTCAAAACCAGGAATACGCAAGTTAGACGTTGTAAAACCAACCAGACCCGCTTTTGGTTTACCACCGATACCCGTCGCGCCTTCGTCACGGATTTCACCACCAGAACCGGTTGATGCACCAGGCCATGGAGAGATAGCCGTTGGGTGGTTGTGCGTCTCTACCTTCATTAAGATGTGTGCATCTTCATGGTGGTAAGTGTATTGACGAGTTTTAGGATCTGGGAAGAAACGACCCACTTTAGAACCAGTCATTACCGCTGCATTATCTTTGTAAGCAGACAGAACATGGTCTGGTGTCGTTTCGAATGTGTTTTTGATCATCTTAAACAGAGACTTCTCTTGGTCTACGCCATCGATAGTCCAGTCTGCATTAAAGATCTTATGACGACAGTGCTCTGAGTTCGCCTGAGCAAACATCATCAGCTCGATGTCGTTAGGGTTACGACCTAACTTAGTGAAATTCTCCACCAAGTAATCAATTTCATCTTCTGCGAGTGCCAAACCAAGGGAAACGTTTGCTTCTTCAAGCGCAAGACGACCGCCCGCTAAGATATCAACATGCGCCACAGGCTTTGGCTCTGCGACTGTAAACAGCGCTGACGCGGCTTCAAGTTCTGTGAACACCGTTTCCATCATGCGGTCGTGAATTAACGCTTTGACAGCGTCAACTTGAGCTTCTGATAGAACAACTGAAGATTCTACGTAGTAAGCCGTACCGCGCTCCAGACGCTTAACAGTGTCCAGACCACAGTTAATAGCGATATCGGTAGATTTAGAAGACCAAGGCGAGATAGTGCCTGGACGAGGCGTAACAAGAAGTAGAAGACCTTCTGGCTCATGCTCTTCAATTGTTGGGCCGTAAGTTAGTAACTTTTCAAGTTTTTCTAACTCTTGGTCATCAAGGTCAGACTTTAGATCTGCAAAATGCATAAACTCTGCATAGATGCCAGTTACAGGCAGATCTTGTTCACGACAAAGTTCCAGTAGTTTATTAACACGAAACTCAGAAAGAGCTGGGGAGCCACGCAAAATTCTCATGTGCTTAGGTCTCTTATGCAATTGATTAAGGTGATATTGGAATAAATTCAGACACTTAACTTGAGCTCTATCGAACCTATGCCGATTCCACCTCGTCATTGCGAGCGCATTATATAGCAATTGTTTTTGTGATGTAACACCAAAAGCAACCGTTTGCGTCATTTTTTTTGTCAAATTTGAGTTGTAGCCGAAATGTCGATAAAACACACAATGTCGCACTCTATCTGTCCGATTCGCTTTGCCCCACCTCCGCGCTTTGATATAAAGACCACTAGAAATTTTCTGAGATGTACCGATCAATGCAAATACGCCACTTCAACCGACTCAAGCGCAGCGTCCTACTTTTTGCTTCTGTGCTACTGCTTTCTGCCTGCCAAATTGAGTCGCAGCCGAAAAGTGAATTCGAGAAAATCCAAGAGCGCGGAGTGCTACGCGTTGGCACGCTCAACAACCAACTCTCGTACTACATTGGTCCTGATGGCCCTGCGGGTTTGGATTATGAGCTGGCGCGTAAATTTGCAGAAGAGTTGGGCGTAAAGCTAGAAATCAAACCCGCTTTCAGACAAGCCGACCTTTTCCCTGCCTTAAAGAAGGGCGACATCGATATTATTGCTACGGGGCTTAATCAAACATCACAAGCCGTCAAGCGTTTTAGACCTGGCCCTGCTTATTATTATGTAAGCCAGCAAGTGGTCTACAAAAAGGGCCAGCTTCGTCCTCGTGATATTGAGCAGCTTATCGAGTATCAAGCATCCAAAGACAGTCAATCAGAAGAAGACGTGAATGCTGGCGCGCAAACATTGAAAATTGTCGAACAGTCTCAATATGTTCCGACACTGACGGCATTGAAAAAGCAGTATCCTGAATTGCAGTTTGAAATCGTGGGCGATGCTGACACTCGCGATTTACTGAAACATGTATCGACTGGAGAACTGCGTTTCACCGTCACTGATTCCGTAGAACTGTCTCTCGCGCAGCGCCTGTATCCAGATTTAGCACTTGCTTTTGAGCTCACCGAAGATCAACCAGTATCATGGTTTACTCGCCGCTCAGAGGATGAGAGCTTGTATGCGATGCTGATTGAGTTTTTCGGCAATATCAAACAATCTGGCGAGCTAGCTTCTCTTGAAGAGAAGTACATTGGCCATATTGAAGCGTTTGACTACGTGGACACGCGAGCCTTTATTCGTGCTCTTGATGATAAGTTGCCAAGATGGGCTCCGCTGTTCCAAAAATACAGCGAAGAGTTTGATTGGCGTCTCATTGCCGCTTTGGCCTACCAAGAATCTCATTGGAAACCAAAAGCAAAATCGCCTACGGGTGTTCGTGGCATGATGATGCTGACTCTACCAACTGCGAAAAGTGTTGGTGTAACCGATCGTCTAAACCCAGAGCAATCTGTTCGTGGTGGTGTGGAATACCTGCGTCGCATCGTCGCTCGCGTACCTGATACGATTAACGAACATGAAAAAATTTGGTTTGCATTGGCATCGTACAATATTGGTTATGGCCACATGATGGACGCGCGTCGATTAACCAAGGCACAAGGTGGCGATCCAAACGCATGGGCAGATGTAAAAGACCGACTACCGCTGTTACGACAAAAGCGTTACTACAGCCAAACCCGTTATGGCTACGCTCGTGGAGACGAGGCGCGTAATTACGTTGAAAATATTCGACGCTACTACCAATCAATCATTGGGCATGTCAGTCAAAAGCCTTCCATTGATGAAGATACGGATGATCTACAGGTTATCCCACCACTAAATCCAGAGTTGCTTATTTCTGGTGCGGTGGAAACCATTGCAGAAGAAGTGTCTGGAGCCTCTGATATCACCAATGAAGTCGATGAAGATTTAGACCAAGAAGAAGAATAAACACGCAAAAAAGACGAGTGTGAAGCTCGTCTTTTTTGTTGAGTCCAAGGTAGAACTTATCTAAAATCCGATGTTCCGAACCAGACCGGTCATCATAGTAAGTGTATACAAACGTGATTGGTCAACACCTTACTGCAGCGTCCATACCCGTTAATTGATGCTTGCGGAATAAATCGGTTCGGTTGGTTTCCCTCTCTCCTAATTTGAAGTGACTCCATCACTAGAATGTCATCCACAATGCAAAGTAGATGCAGCGTGCGCTGTATCGCGAGAGGGTGTTTGTAGTCTTGTCTGCAGGAGGTTCGGATATGAGAAGACGTAGAGTGCAGTCAAAGCGTTTGAATAAGACAGTGGCTGCGATTCGCCGCAAGCGAAAGCTGACAACGATGAAAAAGAAAGTCAGCTCACGCAATCGTGTATTCGTTCACTTAGTAAATCACTAAGAACTTAAAGCAAACATCTACACACCCGTAGATGTTTGCTGAACACAACTCACCAACTTAATCTTCTTGCTTACCTTCTAATACTTTTTTCTCTTGTTTCTTAGCCTTAATTTCTTTGCGACGACGCTTGAAAAAGGCCTGCAACTGCTCACGGCACTCATCCTCTAACAGCCCTTTTTCGACCGTTGCGTAATGGTAAGCCGCTTGGCTCTCAAACAAGTTCAATACCGTACCAGCCGCGCCAGCTTTAAGATCTGGCGCGCCAAATACCACGCGTTTCACTCTGCTGTGCAACAGTGCTCCTGCGCACATCGGGCAAGGCTCTAGTGTGACATAGAGAGTGGTGTCTAAAAGTCGATAGTTTTCTAATACAGTCCCAGCTTTACGTAGAGTCTGAATCTCCGCATGTGCTGTTGCATCATGAGAGCAGATAGAGCGGTTCCAGCCTTCTGCAATCACTTCTCCATCTTTAACTAATACCGCTCCCACAGGCACCTCTCCTTCCAATTCAGCTTGTTCAGCTAATGCAAGTGCACGGCGCATAAAAATTTCGTCTTGTGGGGTAAATTGATGCTCAGACAAAAGGGCTCCAGAAAGGAAGGTAACTATGAATAGCGAAATATTACCACCAACATCGCTTTCACTACAGCAGGACATAAGTTTTGGAGATGCGCCTCTTTCGTAATGGCACCTCAAAACAAAAAAACGCAGACCTTTCGACCTGCGCTTTTCTCTAATATTCGATCATTTACATCGTGTATGTGTACGGTGCTTGAATACCTAGTGGGATACCTACCATCCAGTAAAGAACTAGGAAGATTGACCAACCAATCAACATAGCAATCGAGAATGGCATCATCAGTGACGCAAGTGTACCAATGCCTGTCGACTTCACGTAACGTTGACAGTAAACCACTACAAGAGGGAAGAATACCATCAGAGGCGAAATGATGTTCGATACTGAGTCACCCACACGGTAAGCCGCCTGAGATAGTTCAGGAGAAATACCTACCGCCATTAGCATTGGAACTAGGATTGGACCAATCAAAGCCCATTTCGCAGAAGCGGAACCGATAAGTAGGTTTACAGCCGCTGTTAGCAAGATCATACCAATAATGGTTGCTTCACCTGGTAGGTTCATCGCTTTTAAGCCTTCAGCACCATACAACGCTAGCATCGTACCGATGTTTGACTGAGCAAATGCAGATAGGAACTGAGCACAGAAGAACGACATGACAATGTATGCGCCCATGGTCGACATGGTATCCGCCATCGCTTTGATGATGTCGTTACTTGTCTTAAAAGTGCCAGATACTTTACCGTAAACGTAACCTGGGATGATAAATAGAATGAAGATCAGTGGAACAATCGACTTCATGATAGGCGCAGAAAACGCCGTAATTTCGCCTTCAGGAGAACGAAGTGCCGAGTTCTCAGGCAATAACGCGGCAACAAGAAGTGCGATACCCACCATCATAGCCCAGCCAGCGTAGCGGAATGCTTTTGATTCCAACTCAGTGAAAGAGCCTAAGTTTGGTGCCGTTTCTGCATCTTCATCAATTGGCATCTTTGCAAGACGTGGCTCGATGATTTTCTCAGTCACGTACCAACCGATAGCAACGATGATCACTGAAGATAGACCAGTGAAGAAGATGTTTGCTAGAGGGTTAACCACGTATTCAGGATCAAGAACCTGTGCTGCCGTTTGTGTGAAACCAGCGAGCAATGGGTCAATACCTGAAGGAATGAAGTTTGCAGAGAAACCACCAGACACACCAGCAAATGCTGCTGCGATACCAGCTAGAGGGTGACGACCAGCGGCATGGAAAATGATACCACCTAGAGGAATAACCAAAACGTAGCCCGCATCAGCCGCGGTATGCGAGATGATTGCGACAAGAATAAGCATTGGTGTAAGTAGCTTCGCTGGAGTGAAGTTCAGCATCTTCTTAAGGCCAGTCGTGATAAAACCAGAAGAATCCGCAACACCTACACCCAACATTGCAACTAATACGATGCCTAGAGGTGCAAAACCAGTAAACGTAGTGACCATGTTAGCAAGGAAACTTGCTAGAGCTTCACCCGTAAGTAAGTTAGTAATGGTAAGAGCTTCGCCCGTTCGAGGGTTTGGAAGGTCGAAAGTAACATTCGACAAAAGTGCAGACGCAGCCCAAGTAATGATCAGTGCCCAGAAAAACAAAATCGCAGGATCAGGAATTTTATTACCTGCACGCTCGATAAAGTTTAGAAAGCGATCCATCCAGCTCGGCTTCGATGATGGTGCCTTATTTACAGCTTGGTTACTCATGGTAACTCCATATGAATGATGTTGGTGCCAAGGCCTATTTGAATAATTATAATGGCCTATTATCAACACAGCATTCTAGTAAATAAGGATAGGGAAAGCACAAGGTTCTATGATTTTTTCCATAATTGGAGACATATTTTGCAAAAACGCCACTCCGATTAAACATAATAAAAACAGTAGCACACCAACCACATTAACAGTTCAAAAACCATTCATTAACCGAGACAAACCCGGTATCAAAAAGAAATTATCCGCGACTTTGTCTCAAGCTATGTATGCAATTGAACTTAGTTTTCGAATTCACTGTACTGTGAAATCATAGTTTTCAACTGAACTGATTGCGTTTGTCCCACTCTGTCTTTCCAACTGGTCGTAATAGTAATGGTTTTAAGAGATCCAGACACAGTAGCCGACGGCACAACCCACTCCACTGTATACGCACCAGTAGCGGAAGATCCTGTTACAATAGAGGCAAAGCTAGCCGTAGAGATCGTCGAAAGCGCATCCGAGGCTCCACGCGTACGGAACCATTCAAACTGGTTCTCTGCTAGACGCAGTGCTTCAATACTTTTTATTGCATATTCGGATTCACGTTCGAGATACACGTTTAGCTTTGTTAAACCTAGAGCCCCGACACCGATAAGCAAAAAAGAAATTAGAACCTCAAGAAGGTTAAAACCTTTTTGTTTAGAGATCATTCCAAGAGCCCTTTTTCCATTTAATTTTCTTGTGATCATTGGGTACAGATGTTGAATCAAACTCCAGGTTAACTGCAGCACCAAAGACACTTAACCCACCAGGGGTGTCGAAAACATATCCACCTACAGGCTTAAAAGCGCCACGGGAAAAAAAAGTAAGTTTCTTTATTTCGTCTGTAGAGAGTCCTCCTATAAATGGAGTGACTGAGACATCCGATGTCCATCTTGCGGTCATGTCACTAACTGTAGAAGTAAACAATTGGTAAACAGTTCCGGGAAAAGAGTCAGCACCATTAACCGACAATAATCCATTCTCGATAACAAGAAGCTTAGGGCTAGCATTGAGACTGGTTCCTATACCAGTTTCTAGGTCACAATCACCAACCACCCAAACTTTGTCGCTCACAGAAAACGCACTGACAATTCTATCAACACAAGATTGAGCTGTTGACGAGCTGCTTGCCACACTCCCATCAATCACCACAAATCCATTTTTTATTTGAGTTAATTGGGAGCGAGGGTAACCAAAAAAAGCTTCAAAAGGGTCAAGGTTTGGGTCATGAACAAAATCATGCTCAAACATCTTTTCGTCGCCAATATAATTTTGATTGTTACCAATGACTTTCACTTTGTAGTCGTTTATGCCACCAGAATCATCACAGTTAGAGTCACCAGAAACGCATAACCCTGAGCGTGCAGTATTAGTCATATGAGATGAACTACACGTTTTTCCAGAAGGGTGTGTAGTAACAAAAGCGCCCTCCATTGCTACTGATGTCATAAATCGGACAGACACACAAATATCCGGTTCGACAAATTCAGGCGTAAAAAGATAGGAGCCCATTAACTTCAAATCAGAGCGGGCTTGTATAGCTCCGCTTGGTCTACCAACCACTTCAATACTTTTGAAGGTCTCAACTCGGTTATTTACGCTTGAAGATAGCTCGTAGAATTTGGGATCCACCAAAGATTGAGTTGCGACAACAGTACTTTGTAAACAACTAGAGTAGTCTTGCGTATTTGGTGTGATCGACATATCCGCTTTATTTATCGCGTAGCCACACTCCAATCCCCCCTCTGCACGCCAATACTCTTGTCGTGCTTCAATTTGATTGTTGGCTCGTTTAATTTGGTAAAAGAGGGATTTATAGCTACCGAGAGACATCATTAATGCCGCAACTAGCAATACGCTCACAACTAATAACGCAGCTGCACCTTGTTGTTTCTTCATTACTGCCAGTTCCTTTGCATTGCAGTAAACGACTGCTGCGTGCGAATATCAGTCGCGTCTTTCAATTCGGTTCCCAATGTAATAGTCACCAGTGCACTTTTTGCATCAGTGCTTTCTAGCAATTCACTAGTCAGGTCAAATCGATTAACGTGAATAACTTTTTTATCAAAGAGAGTGTTACATGAGCCTGTGCCTGCAAGGTTGACCACGTCATTAACATCCCATATCGTTATTTGCTTTTTTTCACACACAAATAGCGACTCTGGCGTGTTAACTCGTTGCTCATAAGCCACGTTTTTATACAAAGGAGCAGAGCCAGAAACACCTATGTAATAGACGTAAGCAATTAGCCCTCTATCAACATCATCAAGAGTGTAAATTGTGTTCGCTGAGCCCGATATTTTTATAGAATGACCATCGTTACCGTCAAAACCAGCACGCTGAATGTCACTCTTGAGCATCTGCACGACACTTGCAGAGTTCTGTAACAACATTAACTCTTTCGAACGTTCCATTATCACTCGTTGACCACTCACATAGATTGACCCCACTGTCGCTAGAGAAATAAGCCCAAGTGCAGATGCGATCATAAACTCAACAAGGCTCGCCCCTTTTTGTTTAAACATAGCCATCCTTAAGAGCAAGTTGAATAACCGTAATATTCTGTGCCGCTGTTATCACTACATACTCTTACGCGGGCTGATAAAGTATGAGAAATGAGTTTTAAGGCTTTTGATGATTCACCAACAGGATAAAACTTCAAGTTTCCTGATGATGGTCGCCCATGGACATCGTCGAAGCTGATTTGATCGGAAGCATAGCTCGGGGTAACGACAATACCGTCATACGGCTTACCTGATAAAGAGAACAACACAGTTCCAGCCCCCTCAGCCGCGTTGTCTGTCAAATCAATACGCCAGTTTCCGTCACTGGATGAACTCCCAGACATGATGATGTGCGCCCAGAGTCTTTCGCGCCGTAATACTGCTTCAGACTTACCTTCAATAACAAAGCCATGTAATTCATTAGCTAAACGCTGCATTTTATTGGTTTCAAAGACATTCTTGAAAGATGGTGCAGCTGTAGCCAATAAAGCACTCAGTACAGCAACAGTGATCATAAGTTCCAACAACGTAAACCCGCGAGGCATTTCCCAAATTCCTATGCAAACGGCTAGTCGACCGTAATTCATCTTGCACAGATGCTATCACCTGCCAAAAATAGGCGGAAAAGTGAAAAGGAAACTACTCGTGATGATTCGAATTTCTCGTTGTAACAGCTACAAAAAAAGATTGAGAGGGATGACATTGATCGAATTACTGATAGCCGTAACGATCGTCGGAATCATTGCAGCAATCGCCTACCCTTCTTATACCAATCATGTGATCAAGTCCCATAGAACGGTTGCCTTGAGCGATCTTAGTCGAATTCAACTGGAACTAGAGACATCTTATGATGGTGGGTATGACTGGAGTCATATTATTTCTGGTGGCGCCTGTACTCTATGTGATTCCGACACAGATCGATTTTCGTTCGATATTGCGAGCTCTGCAAGCACAGCCTACATCATTACAGCAACAGCAAAATCGGATCTTGGACAGGACGACGACGAGTGCTTGAATGGCACTACAACTATTACTTTAACGTCAACAAATGTTGAATCACCAAGTGCTTGCTGGAACTAAAAAACTACAAATGCAAAAAGGCCTGCGTTTCAGCAGGCCTTTGTTTTTGAGCTTTTAGTGAACTTATCTTAGCTGGTTAAATCATCAAAGAACTTCTTCACACCATTGAAGAAGCCTTCAGATTTTGGTTTGTGTTTAGTTGCAGCTTCACCGCCACAAGACTCTTCAAACTCTTTCAACAGTTCTTTTTGGCGAGAGCTTAAGTTAACTGGCGTTTCTACAACCAATTTAACGATCAAGTCACCAATACCACCGCCACGGACGCCTTTCACACCTTTACCGCGCATACGGAACATACGGCCAGTTTGTGTTTCTGACGGCACTTTTAGGCTTACTCGTCCATCAAGAGTTGGAACTTCAACTTCGCCGCCGAGTGCAGCCATAGCAAAGCTTACTGGCACTTCACAATAGAGGTTGTTGCCGTCACGCTCGAAAATGTGGTGCTCTTTCACGTGTACTTGTACGTATAGATCACCTGATGGTGCACCCATTTCTCCCGCTTCGCCTTCGCCAGATAGACGAATGCGATCGCCAGTATCCACGCCAGCTGGGATTTTAACGTTAAGTGTTTTCGTTTTTTGCTTGCGACCTTGACCATGACACTCATTACAAGGGTCTTTAATGATCTTACCTTTACCATGACAGGTAGGACAGGTTTGCTGAACAGCGAAGAAACCTTGACGCATTTGCACTTGGCCATGGCCATGACAAGTACCACATGTTTCCGCTGATGAGCCTTTCTTCGCACCGCTACCGTCACAAGAGTCACAGTGAACCAGTGTCGGAACTTCAATCTCTTTAGTTACACCACGAACGGCTTCTTCTAGCGTTAGTTCCATGTTGTAACGTAAGTCGGCACCACGTTGCGCACGATGACCACCGCCACCACGGCGACCGCCACCGAAGATATCGCCAAACACATCACCAAAGATGTCGCCGAAGTCAGCGCCGCCTCCACCAAAGCCGCCGCCGAAACCACCGCCACCTTGTTCAAAAGCAGCATGGCCATATTGGTCATAAGCCGCTTTTTTCTGAGAGTCGGTTAGAACTTCGTACGCTTCTTTTACTTCTTTAAACTTGTCCGCCGCAGACTCATCACCCTGGTTTCTGTCTGGGTGGAATTTCATCGCTAGGCGCTTGTACGCCTTTTTGATATCACGCTCTGAGGCATCACGGCTTACGCCTAATACTTCGTAAAAATCACGTTTTGACATGTTCTTCGTCACCAGTTAATTACTACAAACGGCATCGATTCACCGCTTGGTGTTTGTATCGTTCTAGGTAAGTGCACTTATTGCAAAATACTTAACTAGAAAGACAGCGTTTACAAACAGACGGGCGTAAGAGTCACCCCAAACGCCCGCACACCGAAGTCGTATCGACTCCAGATGGCTTTGCAGCCATCTGGTTAAGAAAGATTATTTCTTGTCGTCTTTAACTTCTTCGAACTCCGCATCTACAACGTCGTCATCTTTTGACTGTGCGCCAGCGTCAGCACCTTGTGCTTGTTGCGCTTGAGCTTGTTGTTGAGCGATTTCCATTAGTTTTTGAGCAGCAGTCATAAGAGCTTGAACTTTTGCGTCAATTGCTTCTTTGTCTTCGCCTTTACGTGCTTCTTCTAGCTCTGAGATAGCAGTTTCAATCTTCTCTTTCTCTTCAGCTGGAAGTGCGTCACCCGCTTCTTCCATTTGCTTACGAGTACCGTGAATCATTTGGTCTGCTTGGTTACGTGCAGTTGCTAGCTCTTCGAACTTTTTGTCCGCTTCTTTGTTAGCTTCTGCTTCTTGAACCATTTTCTCGATTTCGTCGTCGCTTAGACCACCAGAAGCTTGGATTGTGATCTTCTGCTCTTTACCAGTCTGCTTGTCTTTCGCTGATACGTGTAGAATACCATCCGCATCAAGGTCGAAAGTTACTTCGATTTGTGGCATACCACGTGGTGCAGGCTGGATGCCCTCTAGGTTAAATTGACCTAGAGACTTGTTGTACATCGCTTGCTTACGCTCACCTTGTAGAACGTGGATAGTTACCGCGCTCTGGTTGTCTTCTGCAGTAGAGAAAACTTGGTTCGCTTTAGTTGGGATAGTTGTGTTCTTCTCAACTAGCTTAGTCATTACGCCACCCATAGTCTCGATACCTAGAGACAGTGGAGTTACGTCTAGTAGTAGAACATCTTTAACTTCACCAGCAAGTACACCACCTTGAACTGCAGCACCCATTGCTACTGCTTCGTCAGGGTTCACGTCACGACGCGCTTCTTTACCGAAGAACTCAGCAACTTTCGCTTGAACCATTGGCATACGAGTCTGACCACCAACTAGGATTACGTCAGTGATGTCGTTTACTGATAGGTCAGCGTCAGCTAGAGCTACTTTTAGTGGCTCAAGAGAGCGTTGTACTAGGTCTTCAACTAGAGATTCTAGTTTCGCACGAGTCACTTTGATGTTCATGTGCTTAGGACCAGTTGCATCAGCAGTAACGTAAGGTAGGTTTACGTCTGTTTGAGAAGTAGAAGAAAGCTCAATTTTCGCTTTTTCTGCTGCTTCTTTAACACGCTGCATTGCTAGTGGATCGTTTTTAAGATCGATACCTTGCTCTTTCTTAAACTCGTCTACTAAGTAGTTGATAAGACGGTTATCAAAGTCTTCACCACCTAGGTGAGTATCACCATTAGTTGCTAGAACCTCGAATGTTTTTTCGCCTTCAACTTCATCGATTTCGATGATTGAAATATCGAATGTACCACCACCAAGGTCGTATACAGCGATAGTGCGGTCACCGCCTTTCTTGTCTAGGCCGTAAGCTAGCGCAGCTGCTGTTGGTTCGTTGATGATACGTTTAACTTCTAGACCTGCGATACGGCCAGCATCTTTCGTTGCTTGACGCTGTGCATCGTTAAAGTAAGCAGGTACTGTGATAACTGCGCCGGTTACTTCCTCACCTAGGAAGTCTTCAGCAGTTTTCTTCATTTTCTTAAGAACTTCAGCAGAAACCTGAGGAGCTGCCATTTTTTGGCCTTTCGCTTCTACCCAAGCGTCACCGTTGTCAGCCTTAACGATTTTGTAAGGCATGATTTCGATGTCACGCTGAACTTCTTCGTCTTCAAAACGACGACCAATTAGACGCTTAATTGCAAATAGCGTGTTAGTTGGGTTAGTTACTGCTTGACGTTTCGCAGGTTGACCTACTAGCGTCTCACCGTCAGTGTAAGCAATAACCGATGCAGTAGTACGTTCACCCTCTGCGTTTTCAATTACACGTGGTTTGTCGCCGTCTAGTACAGCAACACATGAGTTAGTAGTACCTAAGTCAATACCAATGATTTTACCCATCTGGCTATCTCCGAATAAATTCTATTTTCGTTTGGTTATAACCCCAATGTGGGGGGAGGAGAATCGGGTTTCAACCCTTGCTCACAAACAAAAATAATCAATGTTTGCTTCTCTATGCCACATAGATAAGGGCGTCAAAACGCTTTTCAAGGGCAGAATTGAAAAAAAGCGTATTTTTTATGAATTAATTGATTTCTTTCAAGCTTGTTGGGAATGCATCACATTCCAGCGACAACTTCCAAAGTAAACATGATGAAAAGCGGTTATTTTTCTGTGACATAAAAACAAGAAAGCGAGCTCATTCCGCTCGCTTTCTATATATGGATTCAACTCTATTGTTCAAGACTAGGCATTAGCTTGTGCAGGCTGCGCCTCTACTTCTTCTTGATTGCCAATCTCACCTTCTGTTTTGGCGACAATAGTGTTCACTGCGGTATCCCCTACCACGTTCGAAGAGGTACAGAACATATCGTTGATACGGTCAACCGCTGCAATGATAGCTAAACCTTCTGGTGGAAGACCCAATTGGTGAAGAAGCACACCAACCATCACCACACCACCACCTGGTACGCCACCAGCACCAATAGAAAGAAGAAGAATCGTCAGACCGAGTGTAAACACATCAGCGGTGTTAATTGGCTGGCCAAACGCGTTAGCAACGAAAATTGTTGCAAGCGCGATGTAAATAGATACACCTGACATGTTCATCGTCGCGCCTAGCGGTACACCAAAACCCGCAACTGATTTAGAAACTTGCAGTTTCTCTGTCAGAGTACGCATGGTTACAGGGATGGTTGCATTTGAACTTGCAGTAGATAGAGAAAATAGGATTTGTTCACGAGTTGCACGGAGAAACGCCTTTGGAGAAGTTCCAGTCGTAATGCCAACTGCCATTGGATAGAAGATGAAAATCCAGAACACAAGCATAGCCACGACAAGCGCAACGTAACCTGCAACAGACATCAATGTATTCGCATTTAAGGTTGCACCTAGTTGAATCATCAGAGCAAACACACCGTAAGGTGCTAGACTCATGACCAAACCAACCAGCTTCATCATGATCTCATTGGCCATCTTAAACGTGCGGATAGCAGGGCCACCACGAGAATCCAGAGCTTGAATGGCTAGACCTGTCAAAATAGCCATAAAGATAATTTGTAGCATGTCGCCGTTAGCAAAAGCTTGTACTGGATTGCTTGGTACAATGTTTACCACGAGCGAGAAAATATCTGGTGTTTCAGTTGTCGTCAGCTTGACGGTTTCAGAAACCGTACCCGCTAAGTTTGCACCAGCACCCGGTTGGAAAATTAAACCCACGGTCAACGCTGCTGCGATCGCAATGATGGTATTGAGAATGTAGAGAGTAAAAGTTTTCCCACCAAGACGACCAAAAGCACTAATGTCTTTCAAATCGACAATGCCGCACACGATTGAAACATACACAAGAGGCACAACCAAAAGCTTGATCAGCGAGACAAACATGCCGCCAACCCCTTCTGCCGTTCCAAGTAGGTAAGTATCAAAAATCGCAATACCACTAAATAAGTACTGAATAGCTGTGCCCAGCACAAGGCCGGCAAACAAGCCTATGAAAATCTTACTAGAAAGCGATTTATCCATTATAAATCTCCGATATGTTGTGTTTGCTATTTACATTTTTGTAGTTATATCTGCTTATTTCTAAAGCAGTGTTCGCAAATAATACATATCAAAGTTACAAAATAAAGCGATAATTTACATTTTTGTTAACAATAAAATTCAGCAAAACAAACTATGAATACATTCATATTCAGAACAAAGCTCACTTAGTCAAATGATAACAACCAGTTATCGGTTTAGGGTTGTATAACTACGCAGTTGATAGAAAGAAAATTCCCTATAAGAAAAAATATCCTCAATAGGAAAAACTTTGAAAGGGATCAAATTTTAGATATCTATGGTTCAGCGAGACGGAGGGAGCACACCTTTGTTTAAAACAAAAATGCCCATCACAAACGTGACAGGCATTTTGTATCTACTTTGCAGTGACTTGCGTCGTTATTTAGCAACCATAACCATTGCAGGACGAATCACACGGCCGTTTAACTCATAACCCTTCTGCATAACAAACATCACGGTGTTTGATTCATGATCTGGGCTTTCTTGAATAGACATTGCTTGGTGGAATTCAGGGTTGAACGTTTCACCTTCAGGGTTGATTTCTTTCAAACCAAACTTAGCAACCACATCAACAAACGTCTTGTGAGTCAGCTCAACACCTTCAAGGATCGGCTTAATCACTTCGTTTTCTGTATCTGCTGCTTGAATCGCACGCTCTAGGTTATCGATAACAGGAAGCAGTTCTTCAGCGAACTTGTTAAGAGCGTATTTACGCGCTTTGTCGATTTCCTGTTCAGTACGACGACGCATATTTTCAACTTCAGCTTTTGCACGAAGCACTGCGTCTTGCTGATCTTTTACTTTGGTTTCGCTAGACAATAATGCCGCTTCTAGTTGAGCAATCTTAGCGTCTTTCTCGTCACCAATTTCTTCAAGTTCTGCTTCAGCTTCTTGAGCCGCAGCTTCTACTTTTTCAGCCTCTTCGATGATTTGATCAAGCTCTTCTTCTGTAACTTTGTTTTCTTCGTTGCTCATGATATCTCCAGAATTCAACGTAATGCCCTTAAAGCCATGCTCGTTTTGCGGGCTTTAACCACATAAAAATTCGCATATTTAGGTAACTTGCCATTATTATGGGGATGAAGATTCCTGATTCAAGCCTCTTTAATGCGGAAATGCTATGAAAAATCCATGTAACGTGATCGCGATTATCGGAAAACCAAGAGATCAACAAGCGATTCAGACTCATAAAGAGCTTTACGAATGGCTGACCTCAGAAGGTTACAAAGTGTTTATTGACGATCGCCTTGCAGCGATTTTGGACGAGATCCCGCAAAACCACTTCGCCAGCTTAGTTGAGTTGGGCAAAAACGCAGACCTTGCGATAGTTGTCGGCGGTGATGGCAACATGCTGGGCGCAGCGAGAATTTTATCGCGTTTTGACGTGCCTGTGATTGGCGTAAACCGTGGCAATCTAGGCTTTTTAACTGATTTAAACCCAGACGATTTCCAAGCGGCACTCAAAGCCGTACTTGCGGGAGAGTACATTGAAGAAGAGCGTTTCTTACTTGAGGCAGAAGTGCATCGTCATGGTCAAATAAAAAGTCATAACGCCGCTTTAAACGAAGCCGTACTCCATCCTGGGCAAATCGCACATATGATTGAGTTTGAGGTGTACATTGATGAAAGCTTTGCCTTCTCTTTACGCGCCGATGGGTTGATTGTCTCCACACCAACTGGCTCGACAGCATACTCACTTTCTGGTGGTGGCCCTATTCTGTCACCAAGCCTGAATGCCATTTCACTGGTGCCTATGTTCCCTCATACCTTATCTAGCCGACCGTTGGTGGTTGATGGCAAACGCAGAATCAAACTGATTGTGTCACCAGAAAATCGCGGTACACAAGAAGTAAGTTGTGATGGACAAGTGTCGCTGCCAGTTTCTCCCGGCGATGAGATCCACATTTATCAAAGCCCAAATGTACTCAAACTCATCCATCCGAAAGACTACAGCTACTATCACGTATTAAGGAACAAACTCGGTTGGTCTAGTAAGTTATTCTAGCTTTCATGAACACGAATTTAAGCCAGTTGCTGATTGCTGCTGGCTTTTTTCTTTTTTGGGATAACACGTAAAACCTTACTAATAAGGCGACGCGATATATCCTGCCGTTAAAACGAAATTTATAAACTTTGATCCTGTGTGCAAAGTTTAACTTATTCCAGAAAAGCAAATTGAATGGAGTATGTCGGGTGATATTCTCACCATGAATAGAGTATTAACTCTATTTCATAAAATCAATAAAGGACATACTATGAAAAAAACTATCATTCTGTCTGTTCTCAGTACATTAGCACTGATAGGCTGCCAATCTGAAGATACTAAAGTGACAAACGTATCTAATGCGCGTGCGGACGACATTACACAAACCAAACGGGAACTTGCTCAACAACTGAGCGAAAACTATACGGCAATTGAGCCAATGTTGAGAAGAGATATTACTGCTCAACAAACCAATGTTCCTGTCTCCTCTTTCATTGAGCAAAACCCTACTGCAGAATTTAGCCAACAGCTCGTTGAAGCCGACACTCAAATTCGTAGCTGGAAAGGCATTACTGAATTCTCAGATCAATTGCTAGAAGTGCGCTTAGCCAACGAAAAAATGCTAGGAGCATGGCTCAATGGCGACGTTGCACCACTCTTTGCCTTTGAACCAAGCGGTGATGATGAAAGCTGGCAATACATCGAAGCGTTTGACGTTTACGGGCAAATTCATCAACTTGATGTGTATCAGCTTCCTGACGTTCCCGTTCTAGTTGTCGATAACAACAGCTCTGCAGAGCTCAAAGCAGGCTTACAGGCGATGCAGGCAGAAATGAAAAAACTGGGGCAGCCAGCTCTAATTCAGCCTTATTATTCAGAGAGTCAAAAACAATCTTCACCAATGCTACAAAGCGCAGTGACAAGTGATGTCGCTCCGATTCAAACAACTCAACTGAAGAAAATTCGCTTAGCGGATGACAAAGAACCGTGGATCTCTGGCAAAGCAGAGGTTTACGCCATCGTGACAGGTGTCAATCCAAGCCGCGACGAGCCGACAATTGATCTGGTAGAGCTTCCTTACTTGGATTACGACAACCAAGATTACTACCCAAATCAAATCATCATTCACTGGTCTCGCTACCGCTGGGGCGCTGCAGATATTGTTCTGATGGAGCAAGATGACGGCACAGACTACAAACAGCTGGCTAAACTATTGGTGCAAGTCGCTGAAGAAGTTCTGAAAGCCATCCCAGATCCGCAAGTTCAGGCATACGCAGTCATCCCACAAATCACAAACAAGATCATCGATGCCATTCCAGATGGTGTGCTTACCAACGATGATGACTTTGTTGACGTTTTCTACACGTTGATGCAAGACACGTCGTATGTCGATCACCCAGGAGCAAGTGTTAATGCTGTCGTGACACTAGAGCCACTGACGATCAATCCAACTCGCCCATAACCCTTTCAATTTCAATGAGTCGTTGTCGAGACTTCGACTCATTTTTCCCACCTCATCACAAAAAATAACCTGTTAGATAAAAATATTCCCGCTCATCTTTACTGTATAAAGAAACAGTATATACTGTTCTCATATACAGTATTGTTCAGTTATACAGGTAAATAAAAATGCTGGCTCATCTAAGTGTTAATAATTTTGCGATTGTTAAGTCTTTACAACTCGAGCTTTCTAAGGGCATGACCACCATTACAGGTGAAACAGGCGCTGGTAAATCTATTGCGATTGATGCGTTAGGTCTGTGCCTAGGCGGACGTGCCGATGCAGGTATGGTGCGTCAAGGTGAAGAGAAAACCGAAGTCAGTGCCGCCTTTTTACTGGACAACAACCTACATGCAACGCGTTGGCTAGAAGACAACGATCTGCTGGATGGCACTGAATGTATCTTGCGTCGCATCATAACTAAAGAAGGCCGTTCAAGAGCCTTCATCAACGGCAGCCCAGTACCACTTTCACAATTAAAATCTCTTGGGCAGCTGTTAATTAACATCCATGGACAACACGCGCATCATCAACTGATGAAAAGCGAATACCAAATGGCGATGTTGGACCAATATGCCGGACACTTAAATCTATTAAAGAGCACACGCAGTGCGTACCAACATTGGCGTCAGGCAGACAATAGCCTCAAGCAACTCAAGGAAAATAGCCAGCAGAATCAGGCGCAAAAACAGTTGCTTGAATACCAAATCAAAGAACTGAATGAGTTATCGCTAGGTGAAGAAGAATTCGCAGAACTCGAGCAAGAGCACAAACGACTGTCCAATAGCGGTGAACTCGCCGCTACCTGTCAGCAAGCCCTCGAACTTATTTACGAAGGTGAAGAAGTCAATGCGCTTGGTATTTTGCAATCGGCCAATCACTCCCTAATTCAATTAGCGGAATTAGATGAGAAATTAGCCGAGCTACCAAATATGCTGGCTGACGCGATGATCCAGCTAGAAGAAACCAAAAACGAACTTCGTAACTACTTGGATGGCATCGATGTCGATCCAGGTCGTATGGCTTATGTCGAAGAGCGTTTTTCTAAAGTGATGTCGATGGCTCGTAAGCATCATGTTATGCCTGATGAGTTATACCAACATCACCAAGACCTTCTAGCACAAATCGAAGCATTGGATTGCTCTGATGAACGTCTGGATGAATTAGCTCAAGAAGTGGAACAGAAATACCAAAGCTTCCTGACTCAAGCGGAAAAGCTGCATAAATCACGCAGCCGTTACGCAAAAGAACTGAACAAGCTGATCACACAAAGCATGCACGAACTGAGCATGGAAAAAGCCGTCTTCAGTATTGAAGTAAACAACGAAAACACACATCCGTCGCCATTGGGGATGGACAGTGTGTGCTTCTTGGTCTCCACTAACCCGGGTCAACCTTTGCAACCAATTGCGAAAGTTGCGTCAGGTGGTGAGTTGTCCCGTATCTCGTTAGCGATCCAAGTGATCACTGCTCAAAAAGTAGACACACCAAGTTTAATCTTCGATGAGGTGGACGTGGGTATTAGTGGCCCAACAGCTGCGGTAGTAGGCAAAATGCTACGCAAGCTTGGAGAATCGACTCAAGTCATGTGTGTCACACACTTACCGCAAGTAGCCGGTTGTGGCCACCAACAAATGTTTGTCGCAAAACACACCAAAGGCGGTCAAACGGAAACACAAATGCGCGCACTAGATGAAGAACAACGTGTGGCAGAACTGGCTCGTTTACTCGGTGGTAGCCAAATCACTGATTCAACATTAGCTAACGCGAAAGAGCTCCTTATCGCCGCCTAACCCTATGACACAGAGTCATCGGCAATCCAGTTGATGACTCTTTTCATATTAATCACTTCAGTGACTCGGCTAACGAAAACACTATTGGGCTCCCTATCACCCCTTAATATCTGCCAATAAATGCAACTCAACTCAAAATTCGTTGTCAGATTCCCTACCATGCGACGCATAGCTTTTTACATCTGCGTCGAGCTTGTTTATTATCAGCGCAGTATTTTAAAGGTTACTAAGAAATTATTATGCAATTAAAGAAGTGGTTAGTTGCCGTACCATTAGCAATGACATTGCTGACAGGATGTTCGGTATTGGAAAAACTGGTTTATCGTATTGATATCAACCAAGGCAACTATGTAGAACAAAGTGCGGTTGATAAATTAAAGTTTGGGATGACTAAAGCACAGGTTCGCTTCGTACTTGGATCGCCAATGCTTATCGAAAATGGCTATCCTAACACTTGGTATTATATCTACCATCACACGCCAGGCCACGGTGACCCAGTACAGAAAGATCTTGTCGTAAACTTTAATGACCAAGGAACGCTGGCCGATATCAGCGGTGACTTCCCGAAAAGTGACGCGTTTTACGAACAGATCCAATAAACCAATCCTGTCATTACATCGATTGGCATCATAAAACCTTTATGCAAAAAAACCTCCCACTTGGGAGGTTTTTTATCATCTAAAATATCGCTTATTCTGCTTACTTGCGCAGAGCATTTGGCTTGCCACCAGTCACTGGATCGGCATTCCCAGCCGCTTTTGCTTGCTCTGCTCGCTTACGACGAATCTCTTTTGGATCTGCCAATAAAGGGCGATAGATTTCAATGCGGTCTTTATTACGTACGGTCGCGTCTAGTTTTACATTACGACTAAACACACCTACTTTGTTTTTTGCTAAATCAATTTCTGGATACAATTCCAAGACACCCGACTGACGAATGATCTCTTCAACCGTCGCGTGGTTATTCACAACTAAGTTAAACACGCGTTGCTCATGAGGCAATGCATACACGACCTCAACGTGAATCATGTCTGACTCAATACTCATAACACTCGTACACCTGTTTCGCGCGTTTGGTAAATGCATTAACCATATTGCTAGTTAGCTCGTTAAAAATCTTGCCGAACGCCATTTCAATCATTTTGCTCGAAAACTCAAACTCAAGCTTAAGTTCAACCTTACATGCCTGCTCATCCAACGCAGTAAAAATCCAACCACCTCGGAGCGTTTTAAACGGACCATCAACCAAGTTCATCATAATAGCTTGGCCAGGAATAAGCTCATTGGACGTAGTGAACGTTTTACTGATGCCCGCTTTCGCAACATCGACAGAAGCGACCATGCCATTACCCGAAGACTCAATAATTCGAGAGCCCGAACAACCAGGCAAAAATTCAGGGTATTTAGCAACATCATTGACCAGATTAAACATCTGTTCTGCACTAAAAGATACCAACGCAGAACGGCTGACTTGCTTCATACATACTCCTATCGATACATGTACAGATTTAAAGCTCGCGACAATTTTACTTTTATTCCACGATTGCGCAAATAAAAGGATTTCCTATCCGATATCCAACCCGTATAATGACGCCATTATGGCAAAGAAAAAATCAAAACAAAAAGCGGGTAGTAACACTATCGCGCTGAACAAAAAAGCTCGCCACGAGTTTTTCATCGAAGATGAAATCGAAGCTGGCTTGGAGCTCCAAGGTTGGGAAGTGAAAGCCCTTCGCCAAGGTAAAGCCAATATTTCTGAAAGTTACGTATTCATGCGTGACGGTGAAGCCTTTGTGAGTGGCATGACAATCACTCCTTTAAATCAGGCATCGACACACGTAGTGGCGAACCCTACTCGTGTGCGCAAACTACTTATGAGTCGTCGTGAACTTGACAACCTACTCGGTCGCATTAACCGTGAAGGTATGACACTTACGGCACTCTCTCTGTACTGGTCTCGCTCTTGGGTGAAGATAAAAATAGGTGTAGCAAAAGGTAAAAAGCTTCACGATAAACGTACAGATCTTAAAGAAAAAGACTGGGCAAGAGAAAAAGCACGCGTAATGAAGAGCGCACTGCGTTAATCTTGACCACTTAAACGCATAGTGCTGGACAGCTAAGTCTTTTCTGTTACTATGCGAATCATACCTTGGGGCTGATTTAGGATTCGACGGGAATTCAGAAGTCTGAGGTGCATGCCGAGGTGCGGTAGGCCTCGTTAACAAACCGCAAAAAAATAGTCGCAAACGACGAAAACTACGCACTAGCAGCTTAATACCCTGCTCAGAGCTCTCTCGCCCTAGCTTCCGCACGTAAGACGGGGAATAACGAGAGATCAAACCCAAACGCGCTAGCCCGGATTCTCCCGCCTGAGAGATGAACGGCGAATTATAATTCAGGATAGTCATTCATTAGCGTGTCGGTTCGCAGGTGGATGGTGAATTTAAAGATCGACTAAGCATGTAGTACCAATGATGAAAGGTTTTCGGACGCGGGTTCAACTCCCGCCAGCTCCACCAAACGTTTGGAAAAGGCCACCTTCGGGTGGCCTTTTTTGTATCAACAATCATATTGCCTTCTTTTCTCAGGCACTCATGCTACCTGATAACTTATCACAAGCATTACTGCGTAACTTTACAACCTATGCTAATTTAAAAACTCGTTGAGTATTAAGTCGCAGACTATATGCTCATAAGTACAACACCAACCACACATGAGAATTCAAAAGTACTCACTAAAAGGTAGAAAGTGTGTACTTACTATATACTTTTCAATTTAAAGTTCTCTAAGCTTTTGGGATATCAGGTACCTCATCCGGTTACAGAGCACATGCAGGTTTTGTAGATCTCTTCAATACAATAAAGTTGCAGCATACATCGCTGGTTATTCGAAAAAGAACATAAAAGCACCAAAGTTAATACACTGCGTAGGTCATAGTTTAGGTGGTGCTCTTGCTTCATTAGCAACAGATCGGGTGAGTAAAATAGTCTCTTCAATTTTGACCTTACTACGAATTTCAGGTCGATTCATATAACACAACAAAAAATGCGAAGCTATTTAAGCTTCGCATTTTTATTATGGCTTAGAATTATTAGCAATATTAGAATCTATATTCCACACCTAAAGATGCTTGTTTAAAGTCTGTATTTGTATTCGCACCATCAAATACATTTTCTGCATTCAGTTCCACATCGTACCAAGTGTATTCTGCGTTAACTAAAAAGTTATCTGTTACTTTAAAACCTACACCAGCACCAGCAAATACCCCTTCGTCATCTTTGTTTCCATGGAATCCAGCAACGTTATAGTCTGTCGAATACCACATTTGGCCACCTTTCGCGTACACATCCACTCTATCGGTGATTGGAGCCGTCACTTTCAATGCTGCGGTATAACCATCCGTCTCTGCATTAGCCAAGTTGTTACCATAGCTACCAAAATCAATGTAGCCACCTTCCAACGCTAAGTAACGGTTAAAGCGATAACCCACCAATGCTTGCATTGCATCGCTGTCGTCATCGAAATCATCTTGTCCATCAACTTTTAAATAACCGTAGTTCGCACCTACATAAACGCCATGATCTTTGGAGTCCGCTGCGTAAGATAAAGTACTAAACGTTGTTAGAGAAAATAGACCAACCAGAGTAACAACATTGCTTTTCATTTCGTTCTCCTAAATTAACTGATTATCGAAAATTCCAGTCATAAATTGCAAAAGCAATGCCAATATTAAATTCATGAAAAGCTATTTTAATTTAATAAGATTCTGACAATTAGCTAAAAACACTCGTACAAAAAACAAAATACAGGCTATTTATTTACCTTACACAAACAATATAAATTTAGGATAAATATAACTAGTGAAAAAGCTTCTCGCTAATTTGTAGTTTTTTCAAAATAAAAACACACAGCGTGAATATTCTTGAGTTGTTAAATAGTCATTGAAATATCGCGTTGCGTGTTTATTAGAAAGGAAGCCAATCACACATCCGTCGTGCCTTGCTTTGCTTAAAAGCACAAATCCTCTACTCTGTGCCTAAGCAAATTCAATGGAATTGAAAGAATGATAAAAGGCAGTGAGTACCCTTCCATTCGTGCGTTGAGGACTTTTGTTGCTGTGGCTAACTATCTCAGCTTTTCTAAAGCCGCCGATGACCTGTGCGTAACACAAGGAGCGGTCAGTAAACAGATGGCATCTTTAGAGCAACTCGTTGGGCTTCCTCTCATTCATCGAGGGTTAAACGGCGTGGAGCTAACAGAGGAAGGAAAGCGCTATTTGCCCCAAATAACAGAAGCTCTGGAGCTCATTCAGCATGCAACCGCCAGCCTAATTCAGACCAATACTGATCAAGAGCTGTTGGTTGTCGATGTCACACCCTCATTTGCCAGTCTTTGGCTGGTGCCAAATATCGATGATTTCCACCAGCGCCATCCAAATATTCGCGTGAAAATTCTTACCGGAGATGGCGCAGTTAAAAACATTCATGGCGAAAGTGATCTGCATGTGCGGTGTTTGCCTCTTTCTACTCATTATGAATATAGCCAGCTCTTATGTGAGGAAACCTTGTTGCTGATTGGCAACACCAACCTACCAAAACTGTCAGACAACCAAGCTATCAGCCATTACCCATTTATTCCGCAAACGACTCGCCCGCAGCTGTGGGAGCAATTCAAACAGGAGAACGATTTAGAGTGCCCAATCACCTATCACTCCGTCGGGTTTGAGCATTTTTATTTGGCGTGTGAAGCCGTGAGAATGGAGAAGGGCTTGGCTTTGCTGCCCGATTTTATGGCGCAATTTTCTATTTTACGTGGTGACATCCAACATATTGGGAATCTAAAGCTTCACAGCGGCTATGGCTATTATGTGGTGATCCCAAACTTCCGGTTAACGTCAAGAAAAGTGGCACTTTTTCATGACTGGTTAAAAGACAAACTTACCCATCATACCTAAAGCTACCGATATGAAACCAGTATAAATATGAAGATTGTGCAGAGCCTATCACCTACCGCGCCTCAAATGTAAGTATGGTTAAATTTATGGCATTCTCATCCATACTATTTGAAAAGGATAAATGGATAGTAGGATATGGACAGCAACACGCCAAGACTCTCTTTACGTACCATTGAGCCGACCGATTACCCAGAGCTCGCGGAATTAATGGACCTCGTTTTTCCTGATGTGGGCGGCTCATGGCCACGCCTGACCATCATGGATCTCATTCATCAGTTTCCCGATGGACAAATCTGTATTGAGGATAACGGCAAAATTGTCGGCGCAGCGCTGACGATCAAAGTGGACTACAACCGATTTTCACTTCCTCACCTGTACACTGACATCATCACCGAAAATAACGTCATTCAGAACCAAGTGACAGGCGATGCCATGTATGGCCTAGATGTGTTTGTTCACCCTGATTACCGTGGGCTTCGCTTGGGCCGACGTCTTTACGACGCGCGCAAAGAGTTGTGCCGCAGCAAAAACTTTAAAGCGATACTAGCCGGTGGCCGCATTCCGAATTACCACCAATACGCGGATGAACTGAGCGTTGCAGAGTACATCGACAAAGTAAAACGCCGCGAATTGCACGACCCGATCCTCTCATTCCAGCTTGCGAATGACTTTGATGTTAAACGCATCATGCGAGGCTACTTGCCAGAAGATAACGCCTCAAAAGGCTACGCCACGTTGCTAGAGTGGGACAATTTTTTCTACGAGGAAGACATTCAATCCGTTCACGACATTGAGAAAACCTTGATTCGTATTGGCGTGGTGCAGTGGCAAATGCGCGCGATGAACGATTTGGAAGACTTGCTCGATCAAGCCGAGTTTTTTATCTCCTCTCTGGCCAACTACAAAGCCGACTTCGCTTTGTTTCCCGAGTTCTTCAACGCTCCGTTGATGGGATTGCAAAACGATCAAAACTCGGTTGAAGCTATTCGCTTTCTTGCTAGCTTTACAGAAGAGATCAAAAACCGTTTCTCACAAATGGCGGTCACTTACAACATCAATATCATTGCTGGCAGTATGCCGCTCATCGAAGATGGCAAGCTCTACAACGTTGCGTACTTACTGCAACGCGATGGGGAAATTAACGCTCAGTACAAAATCCACATCACGCCACACGAACAAAAAGACTGGGTAATTGATGGCGGTGATAATGTACAAGTGTTCGAAACCGATGCTGGTAAAGTCGGCATTCTGATTTGTTACGACAGCGAGTTCCCTGAGTTGGGTCGTATGCTCGCCGAACAAGGTGCGCAAATTATTTTTGTGCCATTCTGGACCGATACCAAAAACGGCTATCAACGTGTGCGGATCTGTTCTCAATCTCGCGCGATCGAAAACGAGTGTTATGTGGCGATTGGCGGCAGTGTCGGCAACTTACCGCGCGTGGACAACGTGGACATTCAATATGCTCAATCAGCGGTGTTCTCACCTTCAGACATTTATTTCCCCCACGACGCCACATTGACGGAAGCCAGTGCGAATACGGAAATGATCATCTTTGCCGATGTTGACTTAACCAAACTGAAACAGCTCAACACCGAAGGCTCGGTAACGAACTTGCGCCATCGACGCCTCGATTTGTACGGTGCGTTCACAACACCAAAAGAGTAGCCTGAGACCCAAGCCATGGTAATGACCGCTCGCCGTCACGAATCAAACGGCGAGCGGAATCCAGAACAACAGCGCATCAGGTAAACACAATTATCAGAGGTGTGTCAGTTTTTCTCGGGAATGAGAAACAAGAATTGACCAGAGAAAACAACAGGAGTATCACTCCAATTTCCTTCCGATTTTATTAGAGGAAAGCATTTGGAACACATTAACGCTTTACTCATCTCCATGAAGCCTCTGCTGGAGCAGTACGGTTACCTTGCGCTTATTGTCAGCATCTTTTTTGAAGGTATTGGCATTCCCATGCCTGGGCAATCTTTGATGATCGCAGCATCAATTCTGGCCTCAGAACAAGTCATGAATCTGAGTATGGTTATGGTTATATCTTGGCTCAGCTGCTTTTTGGGCAATACTTGTGGTTACTTACTTGGTTACTACTTTGAAGGATGGCTAGATAAAAAAGGTTACATCTCTGGCCCTAAAATGCAGAAGCTCCAAATCACCATTCAAAAATATGGCCCTGCTTGTTTGGTGGTCAGCCGGTTTATTGAAGGGATGAAGCAATTTATGCCTCTGGCGTGTGGGATAGCAAAAATGCCACGCAGAGAGTTTTTACTCGGCAACGCACTCGCTGCCACCATTTGGGTTTTGGTGTTCAGTTTACTTACGCATTTTGCATTTGAGCACCTCAGCGCACTCAGCCATTTATATAGCCACTACAAATACGCAATCTGGGCGAGCGCCGCGGTTGTGTTCGCATTGATGCTCCTAGGCTTACTCAAGCGAAAAAAAGCAAAATCGTCGCTATAAATGCACTTTCAATAAAGGCTCATGGTATCAGTAAGATAGATGCCATGAGCTTTTTTCTTTCATCCAAATACAAAAATTACGCAGCCATTTAGACGTCTAGACGTTGACAATAAAAGTCGGTGAGATTAGTCTGCTCACTTCTCTTATTATTATCTTTGTCGTTTACATGTCCGGTTCCCAACAAACTACTAAAACAGTTGCACCGTCTGCGGTCGCACTGATCCCATTGATCGTATTCCTTGCGCTATTTATTGGCGTAGGCACGTACTTATCTTTGCAAGGTGTTGAATTTGCCTTCTACCAGCTGCCAGCACCAATTGCGGTATTACCAGCCATCATCATTGCGTTTCTTCTCAGCAAAGAGAAACTTAACCGCTCTATCGAACATTTTATGCGTGGTGTTGGTCATCAAGACATCATCGCGATGTGCATGATCTACTTGCTTGCAGGTGCGTTTGCTGCCGTTGCAAAGGCTTCTGGCGGTGTCGATGCTACCGTAAACTTAGGTCTATCTGCCATTCCGACCAGCATGATTTTGCCTGGTATTTTCATGATCTCAGCCTTCATTGCGACAGCGATGGGCACTTCGATGGGCACCATCGCTGCCGTTGCACCTGTGGCTTTGGGCATTGCTCAATCTGCAGGTATGAGCTTGCCATTAACCGCTGGTGTTGTGCTCAGCGGCGCGATGTTTGGTGATAACCTTTCTATCATCTCTGACACCACCATCGCGGCAACACGCTCTCAGGGCTGTGAAATGAAGGACAAGTTCAAAGAGAACATCCGCATTGCACTGCCTGCAGCACTGGTTGCTATGGGTATTTTTGCGTTCAACAGCACTGCGACTCAAGTGCCAGAGACTGGCCCAATTGAATGGTTAAAAGTGCTACCGTACGTCACCATTTTGATTTTGGCGGTTTCAGGGCTTAACGTATTTGTTGTACTGACTATCGGTATTTTATTGGCGGGTGGCGTAAGCTTGGTTTCGATTGACGACTACGGTCTAACGAACCTAGCACAAGACGTGTACAGCGGTTTTGGCAACATGCAGGAAATCTTCCTACTATCGATGCTGATTGGTGGTCTGAGTGAGTTGATGCGTCGTCAAGGCGGTCTTGCTTTCCTAACCAACTTAGTGAGCAGCATGATCCACGCGTTTGGCTCTAGCCATTCAAAACACGCGAACAGCCGCGCAAGTGAGCTAGGTATCGCGGGCTTGGTTTCTATGGTGAATGGTTGCACGGCAAACAATACGGTCGCCATCATCGTATCAGGTAGCGTGGCGCGCCAGTTGGCGGAAGAGAACAATGTCTCTCCTCGTCGCTCAGCAAGCTTGTTGGATATTTTCTCGTGCGTGGTACAAGGCATTTTGCCTTACGGCGCGCAAGTATTGTTGCTAGGCTCAGTATTTAACCTTTCTCCATTAGAAGTGGTTGCCAACTCTTACTACTGTTTCGCGCTGGCAATTGCAGCTATTGTGGCGGTGTTTATCAAACACCCAGCTCGCCAACCCGCAGTGCAAACCGAAAACTAACGACAAATACCGAAAAGGCTCCGATGGAGCCTTTTTGCTTTCCGTTCTTCTTTATTTTCCTGGCTTCAAACAGATTCACTTTAAAACTGAACGCAAACTTTGCGCACTGTGTAAAGGAATCGCGAAGCGATGCGCCACATCGCGTAGAGCCTCCACCTGATCCGCGTTACTGATTGCTAATTCGCCTGCCACATCGAAGTGGTTATTCTCAAACCCAACTCTCACATCGAATCCAAGTAACATCGCACTCGCTAAGCAGTCTTGCTCTCGCGCGCCAAAAGCACAAATGGCACATCGAATTTCTTCCTCGTCAAAACGCGCCAAATTCAAACCTCGTAAATCCCATGGCGAAGACTGTTGAGCTTGGTGATAACGCCCTAACACCACTAATGCATGCTGATACGTTTTAGGTAACACGCCCGCATCGCGTAGTTGGAAATAACGTTCAATGTCGGTTGTATCGTAGAAAATAATTTGGCTCACGATGCTGTTCTCTGCCAACCAATGGAAAAAGGCATGCCCTTCTTTCTCACTTGCGCGATCGGGGATTAACTCCCTCAATGCGAAAGAAGCCGCTTCAGGTTTCACAGCTTTGACTAACGCCCGCTGTTGTGGCGGAGAATATAAACCCACCGCTTCTGTGGTGAGCTGAACCATCATGGTTTCTCCCACCGCTTCTTTCACGGCATGGTAAATTACCATGTTGTCGTCGATGTCTAATGAATGACGTCCGTTGGCGTCTCTAGCATGCAAATGGATCATGGCAGCCCCTGCCGTTTGACAAGCAATAGCCTCTGCAACCAGTTCGTCTTTTGTCATGGGTAAGTTGGCGTGATCGTACTTAGTTTTTCTAGCACCGTTTGGGGCCACGATAATGGCGATAGGTTCTCGCAAATATTGGTTTGCTACTTCCATGTCTCCGCCACCTCTTTTAACGTCAGTGAGAGTTTACCGACTAGTTCATCAATATGATGAGACTGAATAATGAATGGCGGTGCGAGCAAAATATGGTGTCCATTAACGCCATCAATCGTTCCGCCCATAGGGTAGCACATTAAGCCATTTTCCATTGCTCGCTGTTTGATGCGTTTGTCTGCCAATGTGGCTTTACTCAGAGGCGCCTTGCTTTCTTTATCCGCCACCAGCTCAATGCCAAAAAACAAGCCTTTACCACGAATGTCGCCAATGTACGGTAAATGGGCCAATGCAGAAGTAAGCTCATTACGCAGCAAAGCACTTTGCTGATTCACCGCCGTTAATAAATCATCTTGGAAGATGGTTTCAATTGTTGCCACGGCAGCAGCGCACGCCACAGGGTGCGCCATAAAGGTATGACCATGTTGGAAAAAACCGCTTCCATCGGCAATAGCTTGATAGACTCGATCATTCGCAACCACCGCGCCAATAGGTTGATAACCCGCACCAAGCCCTTTAGCCATACAAACCAGATCGGGCTCTGCCTCTTCTTGCTCAAACGCAAAAAAACTGCCACTTCGCCCAACGCCACACATGACTTCATCCAAGATCAATAACACATCGTATTGGTCGCATATTTCGCGAATACGTTTGAAGTAACCTTGAGTTGCAGGCACAGCTCCAGCGGTGGCTCCCACAATAGGCTCGGCGACAAAAGCCATGACATTATCAGCCCCCAACTCAAGAATTTTTGCCTCTAGTTCATTCGCCGCTCGCAATGAGTAACCCAATTCAGACTCATGACTCTGCTGATAACGATAAGCATAGCAAGGGGCAATGTGATGACTCGGATGTAAGATAGGTTTGAACGGTTCACGTCGCCATTCATTACCACCGACCGCCAGAGCCCCCAACGTATTGCCGTGATAACTTTGCTGACGCGCGATGAATTGCTTCTTCTCTGGCTTACCTGATTCCACAAAATACTGCCGCGCCATTTTTAGTGCCGACTCCACCGCTTCTGATCCGCCACTGACTAAATACACATGGTTGAACTGCTCAGACATATGCTGACAAATCAATTCCGCTAGTCGCTCACTGCTGTCACTAGTAAAAAATCCAGTATGAGCAAACGGCACTCGCTCGAGCTGTTCCAACATGGCTTTTTTAACGGCTTGATGACTGTGGCCAAGGTTTGATACCGCAGCGCCGCCACAAGCATCGAGGTACTGTTTTCCTTGTTTATCGAATAGATAAACACCTTCACCTTTATCGATGATTGGCAGCGTGGCATGGCAATGACGGTGAAATACGTAAGACATTTGAGTCCCTTCCAATGTGTAAGATTTGCACACATCATCAGGAACAAACCCAAATGCAACAAGGGAATAAATTTCACCCACCATGAGCTTTTGGAATACCACAACCCAAAAACACTAAAACCTTTGATATTTAAACAATAAAAAAAAACGGACCAGCTTTTTTAAAGGCTGGCCTATAGGTAACTAAAAGCTACAAAAAGAATCGTTTTACGCGTTTAGTGCCTGTTCTAAATCGGCTAGGATATCGTCAATATGCTCAATACCCACAGATAACCGAATCATCTCTGGTGACACACCAGCTTGTTTTTGTTCTGCTTCGCTCAACTGACGATGAGTCGTCGATGCTGGATGGCAAGCCAATGATTTTGCATCGCCAATGTTCACCAAACGCTTAAAGATTTTCAGAGCATCATAAAAGCGCACACCTGCTTCATAACCGTCTTTTAAACCAAACGACAAAATCGCAGAAGGCTTACCTTTCATGTATTTTTCGGCGAGGTTGAAGTGTGCTGAACTTGGCAAGCCGGCATAACTCACCCAACTGACTTTGTCATGCTGTTCCAAGAACTCAGCCACTTTGAGAGTGTTCTCGGTATGGCGCTCCATACGCAGCGGTAACGTTTCTAGCCCTTGCATAAGCATAAATGCATTCATCGGTGATAATGCCGATCCGGTATTACGCAATGGTACGGTACGCGCACGCCCGATAAATGCCGCCTCACCAAACGCTTCGGTATACACGACTCCGTGGTAAGAAGGTTCTGGTTGGTTGAAAACTGGAAAGCGGTCTTTGTGCTGCGCCCAAGGGAATTTACCGGAATCCACAATCACGCCACCTAATGTGGTGCCATGCCCACCAACGTATTTAGTGAGAGAGTGAACTACGATATCCGCACCGAATTCGATGGGTTTGCACAGTACTGGTGTCGCGACGGTGTTATCCACAATCACAGGTACGCCTTGTGCGTGAGCAAGCTCCGCTACACGTTCCAAATCAATGATATTACCCGCAGGGTTACCAATGCTCTCGCAGTACACCGCTTTGGTATTTTCATCAATTAACTCGGCCAAACTTTCTGGCTTGTCATCTTTGGCAAACTTCACTTGAATACCTTGATTTGGCAGCATATGCGCAAACAAGGTGTAAGTACCGCCATAAAGTTGCGGCGTAGAAACGATGTTATCGCCTGCTTGCGCTAAGGTCAGAACCGCATAGTTAATCGCTGCACTCCCCGCACTCACGACCAATCCAGCAATGCCGCCTTCTAACGCCGCCATGCGTTTTTCCAGAACATCGTTAGTCGGATTCATGATGCGAGTGTAGATATTACCCAGCACTTCCAAGTTAAACAGATCAGCGCCGTGCTGCGCGTTATCAAACTCGTACGCGACCGTTTGATAAATCGGCGTCGCGACAGATTTAGTGGTAGGGTCAGTTTCGTAACCAAAATGGATGGATAGCGTTTCGTCTTTCATGTTCTTCCTTGAGCGTCATCGAGATAAATCGTGGACTTATCATGCCGACTTTTTAACCACAGAACCTCGTTATGGGTCACATTGCCTAAGTCCAGAATCGTTTATGAAATGGAAAAATGTAACATTTTTGATATTCATCGATGGGTATAACGTGCGCTTGATTGAAAGTCTTTAATCTTGTTGATAATCCTCCTTCAATATGAACTAAAGTGAATTTGACCTATTGCGTTCTCAAACTCATTGAGACTGGGGCTCAATAGGCAAAAAACTTACTCTGTATGGAGATGACCGATGAACAAAAACTGGATCCCTATTGCCCTATCTGGGCTTGCTTTAACGGGGTGTTTTTCTGAAGAAGCGAAAGAAGTAGAAGCCGTCGCCGAGCCGCTAAAAGTAACCGCCGCAGACAAAATTTATTATGGTGGCGACATCCTAACCATGGCAGGCGATAAGCCAGAGTACGCCGAAGCCGTCGCGACATTAGGCGAGAAAATCATTTATGTCGGCAGCAAAGATGGAGCGATGGAACACAAGTTCGGTAAAACACAGTTGGTCGACTTAAAAGGCAAAACCATGTTGCCTGGCTTTGTTGATCCGCACAGTCATGTGTATGGCGTTGGTCTACAAGCCATGGTCGCAAACGTACTACCATCTCCTGATGGCGAAGCCGATACCGTGGCGAAAATCATCGAAACTCTAAAAAATTCCGCGAACAATGACACGCAACGCCTATTCATTGAGAAAACCGGGTGGATTTTAGGTTTTGGTTACGACGACGCCCAACTGGATTACTACCCTACCAAAGCGGATCTCGATAAAGTCAGCACAGATAAGCCTGTATTGATCATCCACACTTCGGGGCATTTGAGTGTCGCGAACAGTAAAGCGTTAGAGCTAGCAGGCATCACATCAGAATCGGAAGATCCAAAAGGTGGCATTATCCGCCGAATGGAAAACAGCCAAGAACCCAATGGGGTCCTAGAAGAAAACGCGCACTTTGCAATGCTGTTCAACCTCAATAAGTTGATTGATTCTGAACTTCAAGATCGCATGTTAGAAGCCTCGCAAGGTATGTACGCGAAATATGGCTATACCACAGCTCAAGAAGGACGAGCAACATCAGAAGGTTATGAAGCGATGAAACGCGCGTCGAAAAACGACAAGCTGATGATCGACTTGGTTGCGTACGCCGATATGGTATCGAGCAGTGATTTTATGGACTCGGAATACAACACGCCAGAGTACACCAACCATTTCCGCATCGGTGGCGTAAAGCTGAACTTTGATGGCTCTCCACAAGGTAAAACGGCATGGCTAAGTCAGCCTTACTTCCACCCACCACATGGACAAGATAAAGACTACGCTGGCTACCCAACTTTCGAAGATAAACAAGCTTACGATTACGTAGAAACGGCCTTTAAAAATGAATGGCAAGTGCTGACGCATGCCAATGGTGACGCGGCGATCGAGCAATTTATCAATGCGGTAACCAAAGCAAATGAAAAGCTAGGAAAGCAAGACCGCCGACCTGTACTCATTCACGGCCAAACCATGCGCCAAGACCAAGTGGATCGCTTAGCTGCGCAAGGCATCTTCCCTTCTCTATTCCCAATGCATACTTTTTATTGGGGTGACTGGCATGTGGACTCGGTACTCGGCCATCCTCGTGCCGATTTCATTTCACCAACTCAAGCGGTGAGAAAGGCAGGGTTAAAGTTCAGTACTCACCATGACGCACCTGTGGCGCTGCCAAGTTCATTCCGAGTATTGGATGCGACCGTCAATCGCACCACCAGAACTGATAAAGTACTGGGTGCAGATCAGCGCGTTGACACGTACACCGCGCTGCAAGCCATGACCATTTGGCCGGCTTACCAACACTTTGAGGAGTCGTATAAAGGTTCTATCGAAGTCGGTAAGAATGCGGATTTAATCATCCTCGATAACAACCCGATGAAGATTGAACCTAAGGCGCTAAAAGACCTAAACGTGGAAGAAACCATCAGCAGAGGTCAATCGGTTTATCAACGACAGTAATCCAGAATCAAACACCGCCGCTATCGAGGCGGTGTTTTCTATCTGACTCACCAAGCACTTTATCTATTTGCTCGCCACTTGTTGTAATAACCAAGTACGAAACTTTTCGTATTTAAGAATAAACCACACCTAAGCAAAGGTGGATTTATCAAAATCAGAAGGTCGTTTTGAGGGCGGCTTTAACAGCCTGATTCAACTTACTTAGCACCAATTCAAACACCCAACGAATAAAGGAATAAGTAAATTTGATCGCGATATTTGCACCTTTCCCCGCAAATACCAACATGTGGCCAAGTAAACCTTTTACGCGTTCAGAAAATTCGCTAGAGAGTTCTGAAATTTTGACGATTGAACGAGCAATCGCGTCATATATAGTAGCAATAGCAGAACCTACATTTTGCAGGGCAAAGACTGACGCCGCAGCACCACCATCAACTAGCAACGTAAGGAGCGCTGCCGAGATTTTATCTGCCCAATCAGCAGAAGGTGTGGCTTGAAGTCGATTCTCATAGTTTAAAACGACGCGTTTAAAAGTGGAGCTTGCCTTTTGAAAGCCAAGGCTATCCCAGGTTGCAGTCTGTGTATAAGAACTGTACTCCGCCATAAAATGTGCGCTAGGAAAAAGACCTTGAGCACGATTCAATATGTACTCCGAACCATCATAAGGCACATGATAAAAAGGCCATACTGGCGCTTTTGTTACGGGGTCCGCACCATTGACACAACGGAAGTGCGTCGATATCCGAGATGATGAGTTGATCGAAAAAGATTTCATTCCGACTCTTGGTGAGCCAAAAGTATATAAGTTAACTCTGCCTTTAAACTCTGGAGAAGCAGAAATCCAATTAGCAACCAGAGTCGCTAATGCGCCACCTAAACTGTGTCCAACACAATGTATAGTACCGTTAGCGGTTACCGGATTATCACGAAGAAAACGAGTTAGACCTTTTCTCATAGAATAGAACGTAGTTTGGAATCCCGAATGGACGGTCTCTCCGGTATCTGTTCCTTTCCCACTACACGTCAAGTCAGTAATCCCATCAGCTAATCCAGCTGTACCTCTAAAAGCTAAGACAAGGTCATTTTTATAACGCTCACTTTTTCCCTTTCCTAGCAGAGCAAACCCTGTTTCAGGACGAAAGAAAAAACCACCACTTGTACCTACCGCTACTTTCGAAAAACCAAAGTGATTATCAACAACAGCTGGCAGTTTCACACGTTCAAGATTGTGCTTCACTTCGTATGCAATATTACATAGTTCACTCGCCATAAATGGAGAAATAGTGCTCATTAGTTGTTTTTCCTTACTCTTTATTTTTTCAATACGTGGGTATCAGTAGTTTCGTCATATTCGTATGTATTTATTCTCTCGCTATTCCAATCACATACAGAATGAACAGGAGTTCGCCTTGTGCTTTCTGGTGAAATATCAACCTCGTGGATTTGCTTGTTGTTCGATAACTCACAGTCAATATTCATCAGCATCCATCTCAATGAGTCTGCGCCTTCTGTTGGCACCCACGCCCCCCAGACTTCTTTCTTTTCAGACTCGCAATCAACGCAGACATATTGATACACCTTCAAACTCCCGCCAAATATGTCTCCGGGAGCTCGCGACCGAACAGTAACGCCAGGAAAGAAAAACTCACCTAGTTCATTGGTTTGGGCTTCATCCTTTAGCGTTTTTCCTTTTTTATATCCTTCATAAAAAAGTTCTCGATGAACCGTTAGCCCAACTTGTGGTTTCCCATCAAGCTTAATAACACCACGTACTTCTGGTGACATTTCCACATCGTATTTTTTAAACGGCCAAAACATTGCACTTGCTCCTACCGAAAATAGAGCTAGGACCAATATAAGCGAGTTTTTTTTAGCCATAGCCTTTCTCTATCCATTAGTTATTTTCTAGGATGATATGGAAAAAGATGAGTAAGAGAGAGAAGTTAATAAAGTGAAGATAATTTGTGGGAAGTGGCTCAAGATAATATGTAATTAAGAAATTTATTTTTATTATTTCTTAAACACTTAAATCATCGTCGTGACTCAATCTGCTTCAAAAGCCACTCTCTAAATCGCTCAGTTGACTGGCTTCTTGTATTCATGATCAAGTAATACCCAGCATTGGCAGGAATGGGGGCGAATGGAGAAACCAAACGTTTCGTCGTCAATTCATCCTCAATCAACGCCATGCGTGCCATCGCGATCCCGACTCCAGCTTCCGCCGCAGACATCGCCATGTCTGTTCGATTGAAAAAGTGACCGACATCGGTTTTAAAATCCAATCCCATTGCCGAAGCCCAATACAACCACTCATAGTCACGTGTCGCTTTTTCCCACGGCATCGCGTCGTGCAACAACGTAGCCGCTTGCCATTGATTCGCAGACATCGACGATGTTTGATCACCAAAAGGAGTTTTTAGCCACCGATGATCCTCAAGGTATTTAGGACTCATCACTGGCAGCAATTGTTCATCGAGAATCAACTCGGCATCGTGGTCTCGATAAGGGTGAAGACCGTAGTCAATGGCGACGTCATAGTCTTTCAAATCGCTGTTGACTAGCGCTCCTTCCGCAAAGATCTGCACTTGTATTTCTGGGTTCTCTAGTTGAAAGCTTTCGAGTTTAGGAACTAGCCACTTAAAGGCGAATGAGGGAGTGAGCTTCAAGCGAACCTCATTGATATGCTTTTCTACTCTCAGATCATCAAGCAACTTGCCTAACTCAGAGAAATGCAACTGCGTGGCTTGTTGCAGTTGTATTCCCTTTTCGGTGAGGCGGATCCCTCGAGAGTGGCGTTCAAAAAGAGTAAAACCTAACGACTCTTCTAAGTGGATTATTTGTTGGCTTACAGCTCCTGTCGTAAGGTGTAGTTGCTTAGCAGCGCCTGTAAAACTGGCATGTTCCGCTACTTGGTTAAATAACCATAAACCACTTATCACGTTACTTCTCATCACTAAGCCTATAGTTTTTCTAAACGCTGTATGTAATTTATATCGATTGTTAACAAAAGGTAAAGAAAAGAAACTAACCGCTACTGATAAATGTGTGGAGTACCTCAATGGAAGTCATCGTATTAGGCAGCGGTGTTATCGGTTTAACCTCTGCTTGGTATTTATCTCAAGCAGGCTATCAAGTCACGGTCATCGATCGCCAACCAAGCAGCGCGATGGAAACAAGCTTTGCCAATGCAGGACAAATTTCTTATGGCTACTCATCCCCATGGGCGGCTCCGGGTATCCCGCTCAAGGCGATCAAATGGCTGATGGAAGAACACGCTCCACTAAAAATAAAGCCGTCGCTAAGCACAGACATGATCAGTTGGGCAAGCAAGATGGTTGCGAACTGCACCTTGCCTCGCTATCAAATCAACAAAGCTCGCATGCTGTCTATCGCCAACCACAGCCGAACTTGCTTGGAACAATTACGTAATGAGCACGCGATTGAATACCAAGGACGCCAGTTTGGTACCTTGCAAGTGTTCCGCACAACTCAACAGTTAACCGCAATCGAAAAAGACCTCAAGCTGCTTGAGCAAAGTGGTACTCGATTTGAGTTGATGGACGTTGAACAGTGCCTTCGACAAGAACCCGGTTTAGCACTGGTCAAAGATAAAATCGTAGGCGGGTTGTATTTGCCTGATGATGAAACAGGTGACTGCTTTCAGTTTTGCCAACAGCTGACAGAACTTGCGAAAGCGCATGGAGTCACGTTTAGATTCAATACCGAAGTGAGTAATTGGGTTACTGTAGGCAAAAAGATCATAGGTGTCCAAACGAACCACGGTTTGTTTAAGGCCGACCAATTTGTCGTTGCTTCTGGTAGCTTTTCCACTGCGCTTTTAAAGCAGCTCGATATTGATATTCCAGTGTATCCGGTTAAAGGATATTCACTGACGCTACCGATAAAAAATGAAGAATACGCACCGCGCTCTACCGTCATGGATGAGACTTACAAAGTCGCTATGACTCGATTTGATGACCGCATACGAGTGGCTGGCACCGCTGAGCTTGCAGGTTTCGACCCATCCTTGCCACAAAAGCGAAAAAACACGATTGAGATGGTGGTTCGCGATTTGTTCCCTCGCGGCGGAGATTTCAGCCAAGCAGAATTCTGGACAGGATTTCGCCCAATGACGCCAGATGGCACACCAATCATAGGTGCAACGCCATACGACAACCTCTTTACTAATACCGGACATGGGACGTTAGGGTGGACAATGGCATGTGGTTCTGGGCACTTATTGGCCAATATATTGACAGGTGAAAAAGCCAAAATCATGGAGAACTCAGAGCTCAACTTACTTCGTTACGCGTAAATAATCGCACAAAAATCAAACAGGCCTTTACTCTACATACTGCATAGTAGTTAGCATTTTTAACTCATCGAATATGCAGCACATTAAAATGACAACGTGCTGCATATTTAATCAAACCAATAAATTCCCCATCTAATTGCGCACAATAATCAGCTAGAACCAAATTTTAACAACACCAAGCCATTCTGTGCCCGCCATCACGCTATAAGCGATTTATAGACAAAAAAGTTAACAATTACATTACAAAAAGGGTAATGTGTTGTTTGAAAAATAACCACAAACACAACTAACAGGGAAAATACTCATGCAGTCATTAGTTGATTTTCTGAATGGAATTATCTGGAGCCCAGTACTGATCTACCTGTGTCTTGGGGCGGGTTTGTTCTATTCGATCATGACACGCTTTGTGCAGATTCGTCATTTCTTTGAGATGTGGCGCTTGCTACTTTCGGGCAAAAGTTCAACCAAAGGGATCTCATCATTTCAGGCGCTTGCCGTTTCGCTATCTGGCCGTGTAGGTACAGGTAACATTGCCGGTGTTGCTGCGGCTATCGGGTTTGGTGGCCCTGGCGCCGTATTCTGGATGTGGGTTGTTGCCTTCTTTGGCGCAGCAACAGCATATGCAGAATCTACTCTCGCTCAAATCTACAAAGAAGAAGATGAAGGTGAATTCCGTGGCGGTCCTGCTTACTACATCGAAAAAGCAATGGGGCAAAAATGGTACGCATGGATCTTTGCTATCTCGACCATCTTTGCGTGTGGTGTGCTACTTCCTGGCGTTCAATCCAACAGTATTGGTAACGCGGTAGAAGCAGCATTTGGCTCTGGTGACATGATCGAAACCGCTATTGGTACCTTCAGTTTTGCTAAAATTTTCACTGGTACGGTTGTCTGTGTCATTCTTGCCTTCATCATCTTTGGTGGCGTAAAGCGTATTGCGAACTTCACTCAGATCGTTGTGCCATTCATGGCATTGGCGTACATCATCACCGCTTTCGTTATCATTCTTCTAAACATCGGTGAAATCCCACGCATTATCGGCATGATCCTAGGAGACGCGTTCACTCCTATGGCTGGTGTTGGTGCTGCCATTGGTTGGGGTGTTAAACGTGGTGTTTACTCAAATGAAGCAGGCCAAGGTACCGGCCCTCACGCAGCAGCGGCAGCAAGCGTTGATCATCCTGCACAGCAAGGTCTGGTTCAATCATTCTCAATCTACATCGATACACTACTAGTATGTTCGGCAACTGCGTTTATGATTCTTATCACAGGGGCGTACAACGTACACGGTGCGGTTGAAGGTGCATTCCTTGTGCAAAACCTACCCGCTGACATTGGTGCGAATGGTCCAGTATTCACGCAAATGGCGATTGAAAGTGCTCTACCTGGAGTTGGTAAACCGTTCATCGCTGTTGCACTGTTCTTCTTCGCATTCACCACTATCTTGGCTTACTACTACATCGCAGAAACAAACATTGCCTACATTCGCCGTACCTTTAAAGTGAACGGTCTGATGTTTATCTTAAAACTGGTACTTATCTCAGCAGTGTTTTACGGTACAGTAAAAACCGCAAACCTAGCATGGGCGATGGGTGATGTTGGCGTAGGTTTGATGGCTTGGCTGAACATCGTGGGTATCTTGATCATCTTCTTTATGTCGAAGCCTGCTCTGAAAGCGCTGACCGACTACGAAGAACAACAGAAGCAAGGTGTCACAGAGTTTACGTTCAACCCAGTTGCGCTAGGTATCAAAGGTGCAGATTACTGGGAAGAGAAATACAAACGTAAAACGGGTCAAGCACCAACGACTGAAACTACCGCAACAGACACGGTAGAACAGCCTTCGACCTAAGTTTCTTTCCTTAAAAATAAGAAAAAGCAGTGGTCCGTTCTTCGGACACAACAAAGGGGTTAACCACTGGTTAACCCCTTTTTATATCAGTCAAATTTGAAATCTTACTTGGTAGGATACACTTGCTTCCAATCGTTTTTCATATCAGCGATTAACCAACCTTTCGCTTTCGCTTCATCCAATCCTTTATCTAGCTTACCAATGCTAGAGGTGCGGTCATATTTCCACTCACGTTGGTCATCCGTGTGATGAACGTACATTGCTAAACGAGGACCAGTACCTGACGTCGTCCATTGCAGCATTTGTAGGTCACCATCTGAGTTGCCAAACGAAGCTATTGGGCGCTTACCAATGTGCTGATAAATTTGCTGCGGTTTTTCCGCTTTGTCGTTATTCACTTCAATGCCCGGTACGCGCTTAACTTGGTAACTACCATCAACATGAACGAACTCTGTAGATAGACGAGTACCAATGATACGCTCGGATGGGATGTTGTAGACATCCGTCGCCCAAGCTCGCATAAAGGCATTGCCACCACCAGACACAATGAAGTTTTTAAAGCCGTTGCTATCAAGATAGTCCAACAGTTCTAACATTGGTTGATACACCATATCGGTGTATGGGCGACCCGTTACGGGGTGCTTAGCCGTACTTATCCAAGCTTGCACAATAGACGTGAACTCATCGCTGCTCATTCCTGAATGCGTTTTTTGCACCATGGTTAGAACATCTTCTAAGCTCAGCTTATCTATCTGCCCGCTTAACACCAGTGAGTATGGTTTAGTCGTCTTCCAATCAGGGTGGCTAGCCGCTTGCTCTTTAATTTGGTCGAGCACAAACAAGATTTGGAAGTACATCGGCTTTTCTGACCATAACGTTCCGTCGTTATCAAAAGTGGCAATACGATCTTGAGGAGCAACAAAATTGGGAGAGTTAGCGTCAGTAACATCACTGACAAATTGGATAATTGCTTGTTTGGTTTGACCGTCGTTCCACGAAGGCAATGGGTCACTATTTTGCGCTAAAAGCGGAAATGAAATCACCGCGACAGCGAGCGTAAAAACATTCAAGAGGTAATATTTCATCAGTTGTAAACTATTTATATAGGGGAGTTTAATAATGGAGCATTTTCGAAGAAAAAATTCGCTCTTGGTCACAACAATGTTTTATTCGGAATATTCCTACTTGAAAGCCCAAAAGATTCATAAAATTCAATGAAATAAAAAAGCGGACCTATTGGTCCGCTTTTTCAATGAGTTCGATTTAACGCTTAAGCTGCGACTGCTTCAACTTTACGAGCGATTTTTGCTTTACCTACAGGCAGAACTTCACGACCAAATTCGTTGTTTAGTACTTGCGCCATTGCGAAGTAAATTGCGCTTGCGCCACAGAAGATACCTTCGAAGCCAGCGATAGCACCGATAACTTCGCTACCAGTGAAATCACGAGCAGCAAGCAAGAAGAACAGGATAGTTAGAGAACCAAATACCACCTGCTTCGCTGTTGGGTAACATAGAGAACCAATGAACATGAAACCAGTGAAGATACCCCAAAGTGCTAGGTACCAACCCATAAAGCTTGCTGGGCTTGCAGGAAGACCCATGTGAGGCATTACGATTAGACCAACCAATGTTAGCCAAAATAGACCGTAAGAAGTAAACGCAGTTGTGCCGAACGTATCGCCGCGTTTAAAGCACATGATGCCAACGATTACTTGGCTAAGGCCACCGTAAAAGATGCCCATCGCTAGAATCATAGAGTCAAGTGGGAAAAATCCTGCGTTATGAATGTTCAGCAGAATAGTGGTCATACCGAAACCCATCAGACCTAGCGGTGCTGGGTTAGCCAGTTTTGTCGACATGTACAAATACCTTTTTTCAAAAATGTTGATAAAAAATGCGCGCGAATTTTAATGGACACCCAATCAAAAGAAAAAAGCCGTTATTGAAAACTTAGATTCCACAAATAAGCAACAACACAAATAAAAAAAGACCCTGCTAAAAAGCAGAGCCTTTATAAAGAGTTAAATTATTTATTGGCAGGAAATCTCATCCCAGAACCAGTTGCTCTGCGTTGGGCTTTCCCACACTCCAGGGCCGTTTTTTGCGACAAAGCATTTGTTTTGGTACGTCACTTTATCACCGTTAGCCACTTGAGTTACGCCTGGCTCCCACTGAATGAAGCTACCTGTTACTGGTGGCACTGGCTCAGTGACCGGAGGCTCTGGTTCTGTGACTGGCGGTTCTGGTTCAGTCACAGGTGGTTCAGGTTCCGTTGTTGGCGGCTCCGTAGGAGTGCCTGAAACCAACTTCCAAGGGTCTCCTTTCGTTGGCTCATTACCTTGTGACCACCATTTCGCTTCGTAAACAGCACCTTGGTAAGAAACTTGATCACCAGTGTTGTAGACTTTGCCTGAATCCCAAGCTGCCACGCCACCTACAGGTGGATCGACCGGATCTACAGGGTCTAACTTGTCAACCACACGAACTTCAGGCCAACCCGCATGAGATTGGTAGAAGTTAGTTACACACTTCTCGTAATCACCCGTAACTAGCGCAGAGTAAGCCGTTTGGAAACCAACCAACTCACATTCAAACGAATGGCCTCCAGGGCGATCTGAGTAGTATTTCCAGTTACCATCCCAATTCGTGTAAAGCACGTCAGTTGCGCCATTTAGGTTCAGGCTGCCGTAAGGCGTTTGCTGCCAACAAGTGTTCTTCTCGTCAGCTTCAATTGGAATTTGGTAGTGTGCAGCCAAACCTTCCCAGTAACGGATACGGTTAACAGGCTGACCTTTATCCTTGTTTTGCTCACCACACTCAATACCACCATTGATCACGTTGATAGTGGTGCCGAAACCGTAACCAATGCCTGCATCAAGTTCCCGTTGTGAAGGAACCCAAGTCCGGTCAATCACATGTAGCATTGCTGGTTTAGGTGCTTGTGGGGTTAGGAAGAACCAGATGGCCGATGCCAAGTTCAGCCACGAATCCGCAACCAAACCTGGATTTTTCAGTAATACGGATGCATCGCCATCAAACATCACTTCAGAGAACGCGCCATAGTTAAAGTGGTAAGAAAGCTGTTTAGCACCACGTCCAAAGTAACCTTGTCCCGGTTCACATGGCCAACGTTTGTTTTGCCAGTCATTCTGACCACAACCTGTCGTGTAACCTTCTTGACCTTCTGACCAGCCCATTTCACGTACGTGAACCAAAGCTTGCTGCCACTCTTCCAATCCAAGAGGGTTATCCGATACGTTATCAATCGAAATATGACCACCGGTTTCCTGCGCAAAGTGAGCAAAGGCTGTCACGATCGATTTTTTACAAATCGCATCCGAATCACGGCCATCAGTGTACTCACCACAGAATGCTGGGAATTTACCAATCGCACGTAGGAAACGCGTGTAAGTGTATTCAGGTGCTGCCATTTGAGTCAGGAAGTCCCACTCACTTTCAGGGAACACACGCTCTACACGCTTCACGTTTTCTGGGTTGGTTGCCGCTCCAGGAACAATCGCTTCGACGACTGAGTTAGGACGCGTCTCGAGTGCTTGTGACCAAATGGCATACATAGGGTCAGAGGTTTTGCTTTGCTCCATAGCTTGAACGTCACCACGAGCAATGACATAACCATTCGGATTTTGCGGATCAGGCTGGATATTCATACTTGCATTCGCTTGTGCCGCTAGGACACAACTCAATGCAATAGGAAGATGTTTGAGTGCAAACATGTCTAGTCTCCGGGTTTAACAATACAATATACAAGGAATAACTAGACATATAGTGGATCATATATAAAAAACACCGAGCGAAGTGAGTTCATTCTGCGAGACAAAATGAATAAATAAGTCCTTGCACACATTTTGTCACAAGAAAAATGTTACCTTGACTCAAAAGAAAAGCGGAGGCTGACTACGCCTCCGTTTGATGATATTTCTATCTCTATTACTCTGCTGAAACAGACTCAAGTTGCTCGGTTGGCTTCTGTTTTGATAGCACATAGTAAATAGCGAACTGAGCGACAATCGCCGCAAGTACAATCACTGGTGAGGCAGCAACGCCTGCCAAAAGAAAGCCCCCAAGTGCAATCAAGCCATTCAACATCGCGTAAGGCAACTGTGTACGGAAGTGCTCATACTGTTCACACCCAGCTCCTGTTGACGACAGAATCGTGGTTTCAGAGATTGGAGAACAGTGATCACCAAATAAACCGCCAGATAACACGGCACCAATGCAAACTAGCAAAGGAGCATCAATCGCAACGGCCGTTGGGATCACTAATGGCATCATGATGGCGAACGTGCCCCAAGATGATCCCGTAGCAAACGAGATAATACCGGCAAGCAAAAAAGCAACGGCTGGCAATAGCCAATACGGGAAACCGGCTTGAGCTTGTTCAGCAATATATGCAGCTGCACCTAATTCTTTCCCAACAGAGCTAAGCGCCCAAGCCAATACCAAGATAACCGCGACAGACATCATGTTTGACATGCCTTTGAGGTACACTTGGATACCATCGGAAAGCTTTCTGACGCCATAAAATGCCATCAGCGCAATTAAAGTGAAGGCAGCGAAGAAGTATGCAGAAGAGAGTGCAGCCCTAAACGTTGAGCCTGCCACTTTTTGAAATGGAAAACCGTGTGGCACCAGGATGGTACATAGAACCACCAGCATAACGAGCAAAGGTGCCCATACAAAACTGGATTTTGCATTTTTATGCGTAAACACATTCATCGATTCCTGCACTTTCCCAAAATCGGAACCCTGTTCTGCTAACTGCTCAGCCTTCGCCATCGGTCCGAAATCTAACTTGAAGAAAGAGACAATCGGCACAATCGCGATCGCAAGAAAGGCATAAAACTGATACGGGATCGCACCAATGAAAGCATCCCAGTCACTCATACTGACATTCAGGGCAGTAAACTCTTTTTGAATCAATCCCATGATGTAAACGCCCCACCCGATAAAAGGAATCAAGATTGCGACGGGAGAGGAAGTAGAATCGATAATGAAAGCTAATTTTTGGCGTGATACTTTTAACTTATCAAATAAAGGGCGAAAAACAGGGCCAACAATCAAGGGCGTACCAAGGTCTGAGAAGAAAATAACGACACCACCAAACCATGCCGAGATCTGAGCTTGGCATTTACTCGCCACCCACTGAGTGACCTTTTTAGCAAAGGCAACACCACCGCCTGACTTTTCCATTAAAGCGACGAAACCACCAATAAACACTAATAACAAAATCACACCAGCGTTGTAGCTATCCGTAAGTTGCGGCAGTAGATAGCTTTTCATCAACGAACTAAACGAGTCTAGTGGTCCTTTTTCGACAAATGTCCCTTCAAGCATGGCGACGCCACTGGCCACACCGGCGAATAAACCAACGACGACATTTCTCGTAGTCAGCGCGAGGAAAAGAGTAATAAGGATGGGAATGAGAGAGGTAACGTCAGCCTGTTCCATAGCAATACCATTTTAATATTTAAACAATAAAAATGAATATATATTTAATTTGGACGTGTGTATATATTTCTCACGAAAAAGTTGAGCCACCTCTTCACAAATTTGAAGTACAAAAAAACCAGCCCGGAGGCTGGTTCTTGTAAACTCAACAATCTAGAGGAAAATTATTCCCACTCGATTGTCGCTGGTGGCTTACCAGAAATGTCGTAAACAACTCGTGAAATACCTTCAACTTCGTTGATAATACGGTTAGATACCTTACCTAGGAAGTCGTATGGTAGGTGTGCCCAATGCGCTGTCATAAAGTCGATAGTTTCAACTGCACGCAGTGATACCACCCAATCGTATTTACGACCGTCGCCCATTACGCCTACAGAACGAACTGGTAGGAATACCGTGAACGCTTGAGATACTTTGTCGTATAGGTCTGCTGCGTGAAGCTCTTCAATAAAGATAGCGTCAGCACGACGTAGCAAGTCACAGTATTCTTTCTTGATCTCGCCAAGAACGCGAACACCTAGACCAGGACCTGGGAATGGGTGGCGGTAAAGCATGTTGTACGGAAGACCTAGCTCTAGACCTATCTTACGAACTTCATCTTTGAACAATTCACGTAGTGGCTCAACTAGACCCATTTCCATATCGTCAGGTAGACCGCCCACGTTGTGGTGTGATTTGATCACGTGCGCTTTACCAGTTTTAGATGCAGCAGACTCGATTACGTCTGGGTAGATAGTACCCTGAGCAAGCCATTTTGCGTTTTTCAGCTTCTTCGATTCTTCATCGAATACGTCTACGAACACGTGGCCGATAGTTTTACGTTTTTCTTCTGGGTCAGACTTGCCTTTCAGCGCTTCAAGGAAACGCTCTTCTGCGTCAACTTTGATGATGTTTAGGCCGAACTTATCGCCGAACATATCCATTACTTGCTGACCTTCGTTTAGACGAAGCAGACCGTTATCCACGAATACACATGTAAGCTTGTCGCCAATTGCACGGTGAACCAGCATCGCCACAACGGATGAATCTACACCACCAGAAAGACCTAGGATCACTTCATCGTCACCCACTTGCTCTTTAATACGAGCAACAGCGTCTTCGATGATAGATTCAGAGGTCCATAGACGCTCACAGCCACATACGCCAAGAACGAAGTTCTCTAGCATTTGTAGGCCACCTTTCGTGTGCGTTACTTCTGGGTGGAACTGAACGCCGTAGTATTTCTTCTCTTCGTTCGCCATTGCCGCGTAAGGACAAGTGTCTGTCTCACCGACTTTTACGAAGTCTGCTGGAATTTCTACAACTTTGTCGCCGTGGCTCATCCAAACGTCTTGAGTCGCTTCAAGATCTTTGAAGATCGCAGATTCGCCAGAAACTTTTACTTGTGCGTAGCCAAATTCACGCTCGTTTGAGCCCGCTACTTTACCACCTAGCTGTTCTGCCATGGTTTGCATGCCGTAACATACACCAAGTACAGGAACACCTGAGTCAAATACATATTGAGGAGCGCGAGGAGAGTTTTCTTCTGTAACGCTTTCTGGGCCACCAGAAAGGATGATGCCATCTGGGTTGAATTCGCGAATATCCGCTTCTTCTACGTCCCAGCTCCATAGCTCACAGTAAACGCCGATTTCGCGTACGCGACGCGCAACTAATTGAGTGTACTGAGAACCGAAGTCCAAGATCAGAATACGTTGGTCATGGATATTTTTAGTCATTTTGAGCAGTCTTTTAAGGCTAAGTGATTAAAACCGAGGCGAGTGTACTCGCCTCTTCTTAATGCTTCAAGGAAAAAGCAAACGTTTACGTTAGGCTATTAGTTACCTAGACGGTAGTTTGGCGCTTCCTTAGTGATCTGAACGTCGTGTACGTGAGATTCTTGCATACCCGCACCAGAAATACGTACAAATTCAGCTTTAGTACGCATGTCTTCGATAGTTGCAGAACCCGTTAGACCCATGCTTGAACGTAGACCACCCATTTGTTGGTGTACGATCTCTTTTAGGCGGCCTTTGTATGCGATACGACCTTCGATGCCTTCTGGTACAAGCTTGTCTGCTGCGTTATCAGATTGGAAGTAACGGTCAGAAGAACCTTGAGACATCGCGCCTAGAGAACCCATACCACGGTAAGCTTTGTAAGAACGGCCGTTGTAAAGAATCACTTCGCCCGGCGCTTCTTCTGTACCTGCGAACATAGAACCAACCATCACACATGATGCGCCTGCTACGATTGCTTTACAGATGTCGCCAGAGAAACGGATACCGCCGTCAGCAATCACTGGGATACCGTATTCGTTAGCCACTTCAGCCGCGTCAGCGATTGCTGTGATTTGAGGAACACCAACACCCGTTACGATGCGAGTCGTACAGATAGAACCAGGGCCAATACCGACTTTCACTGCACTCACGCCAGCTTCGATCAGTGCTTTCGCGCCAGCACCTGTTGCGACGTTACCGCCGATGATGTCTAGATCTGGGTACGCAGCACGAGTGTCACGAATACGTTGTAGAACGCCTTCTGAATGACCGTGAGAAGAGTCGATAAGTAGTACGTCAACGCCTGCTTCTACAAGTGCAGCAACACGTTCTTCGTTACCCGCACCAGCACCAACAGCTGCGCCAACACGTAGACGACCGCGCTCATCTTTACATGCGTTTGGTTTACGTTCTGCTTTATGGAAGTCTTTTGCCGTGATCATACCGGTTAGTTTGAACTCATCGTTCACTACCAGTACTTTTTCAACGCGCGCTTCGTGCATTTTCTCTTGAACTTCTTCACGAGTTGCACCTTCTTTTACAGAAGCTAGACGCTCTTTAGGCGTCATTACCGCAGATACTTTCTTAGATAGGTCAGTCACAAAGCGTACGTCACGGCCAGTGATGATACCGACTAGCTCGTTGTGCTCTGTTACTACAGGGAAGCCTGCAAAACCGTGCTTTTCAGTCAGAGCGACTACGTCAGCGATGGTTGCGTCTGGGTTCACTGTCACAGGGTCTGATACAACACCAGCTTCGAAACTCTTTACTTTACGAACTTCGGCAGCCTGTTGCTCAATAGACATGTTCTTGTGGATAAAGCCAATGCCACCTTCCTGCGCAAGAGCGATAGCTAGACGGGCTTCCGTCACGGTGTCCATCGACGCAGAAATCATAGGGATGTTCAGACTGATGTTTTTCGTCAACTGAGTGCGAAGATCAGCTGTGTTTGGGAGAACGGTGGAGTGTGCTGGCACAAGTAGTACGTCATCGAATGTCAGCGCTTCTTTGGCAATTCTTAGCATTTGCAATATCTCACAATTAGAGGAGTAAAAAGAACAATCCAATCTCATCGTTTCGCATAATGAGGGTAACTGGTTTTAGGTAACAAGTTACATTTGGATTAGATATTGCGGAGGGATTATACGTTCAACGCAATCGCTTGACTACAAGTTTTTTAATTTTTTTCTTGCAATTACCCCCTTGCTATGTATTATATTTCCGCTAATTTCCATACTCACGTCTAAGAGATTAGCTGTGCTCTCCAAGACCAATCAGAACATCTTCACTGTTTCTCGTCTCAACGCGGAAGTTCGTTTACTCCTTGAAAACGAAATGGGGATCGTTTGGCTTGTCGGAGAGATATCCAACTTCTCTGCTCCTGTTTCCGGTCACTGGTACCTCACCCTTAAAGATTCTCGTGCTCAAGTAAAATGTGCCATGTTCCGTGGTAACAATCGTCGCGTTACTTTCAAACCTGCAAACGGCAATCAAGTTTTAGTTAAAGCCCGTCTGTCTCTGTATGAGCCACGTGGTGACTACCAATTGATCATAGAAAGCATGCAGCCTGAAGGCGATGGTCGCCTGCAACAAGAGTTTGAAGAGCTTAAGATGAAGTTGGCAGCTGAAGGTTTGTTCGCTCAAACCAACAAACTGCCACTACCAGAACACCCAAAGCGTGTTGGTGTCATTACTTCTAAAACAGGTGCAGCGCTTTACGACATATTGGACGTTTTAAAACGCCGTGATCCTTCCCTACCCGTGGTGATTTATCCGACCATGGTCCAAGGTGATGACGCAGCCATTCAAATTGCCCAAGCAATCGGTCGTGCGAATAGCCGAAATGAATGTGATGTATTGATTGTTGGTCGTGGCGGCGGCTCTCTAGAAGACTTATGGTGCTTTAACAATGAGATCCTTGCTCGCACTATTGCTGCAAGTCAAATCCCGATCATTAGTGCTGTGGGCCATGAAGTCGACATGACGATTGCCGATTTTGTTGCCGATGTACGAGCTCCTACTCCATCAGCTGCCGCTGAACTGGTTAGCCGTGACAACAGCCATAAAGATCAATCGCTTGTAGCGAAACAGCATAAACTAGCTAGTGCGATGCGCTACTACTTAGCGCAGCAAAAACAGCAATCTGCGCAACTTCTGCATCGCTTAGAACGCCAACATCCAAGTTATCAGTTGCAGCGTCAGTCACAGCAACTCGATGAGCTGGATATGCGTTTGCGTAGAGCTATACAGCGCTTCATCGATACACGTCAACAAGCCGTTGAGCGTAAACACCATCGTCTGCAATTAAACTCTCCTGTTAAACACTTAGCACAACAAAAGTCGAGACTTGAACGTGTTGAGCACAAGCTATTGGACGCAATGGATCGAAAACTACTGACAATGCGTCATCAGTTAGCGATTGCGGCAGAAAAGTTAGATACCGTCAGTCCCCTAGCGACACTCAAGCGTGGTTACTCCATCACGCAAACGGAGCAAGGTAAGGTCGTTACAAGCGCAGATGATGTAAAAACGGGCGATCTTTTAGTCACCCGTTTGGCTAATGGTGAGATTCACTCTACCGTTAGTTAGTCGACTTTAAAGTGAGCTTAGTCAGCTGATTTTTTGAAACTCAAATCGCACACGAGATTTGGATTTGAGTTCATTACAGGTATTGCAGAAATAATTCGCAGCCCCACAAGCTTGAAGCTTTTCTAACTCAGCACCACAGTCCGGGCAAAAACCTACTTTTTTGAAATCAGATTCACATTGGCCACAATGGTATTGGCCTGTCCATTCTAGTTCTACTTCGCAATCTGGACATTTGTTCTGTTGCATATCTCTCACCTTACTGTTTCACTCACTCCAGTATTCACATTTTCTAACCGCTAACCTTGATGTATATCACCGTATGCAAGGTAATGGGTTTACTTCACGAAAAGCTTACTTTAAGAAAGATCTTATTCTGATCATCGGATATTTACCATTTGATCAGCGATCACCCCCTAAAAGAATATTTATATAACCACACACCGAAAGCATAAGTTACATATTCTGCATTCCAATTTTAAGCAATATAAAACACTAAAATAAAATTAAAAAAAGAAAAAAACAGAATTTAATAAAAAGATCTAACTGGAAAAGCAAGCTATTACATCGGTGTGCATTTCAATCGTTTGTGAATCCATTTCGACCAACTTGACGTGTATCGAGCCAAAGTCACTCAAATGCTCTGCGTGCGTTCCTCCACAAGGGATCACGGCCAATTCCCCCTCTCCCAAGTCACATTTCCAATAACGAGAATCGGTCAAGTTGTCACCATGGCAGTCCATAATGATCGCCGCGTCGCTTTCCAGCCAAAGCTTCAATTGTGCATTCACCTGACTCTCTATTTTCTCTAAGTCTGACAGCATTTCTGCGCTGTTTAGGCCTCTTTTACGGAGTGTTTTACCTAAACGGTAAGTATCTAGGCACTTGTCTGGTGTTACAAAGCTGGCTTCTTGGGCATAACTATTAAAATCATAGTTGCCATGTGGGTCTTTACGATCAGCATCTTTACGCCAGTAACTGGCAGCGAGGACTTTATTTAGGGCTAAGTAGGCGAGATGACCTGCACTGTGTCCACGACTCAATGCTTGTTGGTACTCTTTGTCCACTTTCAGCGTCACTCGTGTATCTTGAGATAGAGTGTCAACAAGCGCTAATACATGTACGACAACAAATAACCAACCTTCTGTATCGCGTTTTACAGGGATTGCCGCTCCAACAAATAACTCTCCGGTTGCCACTTCAATGGCACCAACTTGGCAATCAATCACTTCAAATTGTTGATCATTAAATACTAAGATGCCTTTATCCGCGGGATGATCAGGCCAGATATGGCTAACGGGATGAAACGGAGTCACGTCGGTGACTACGTAGGTCGCTTCATTGTGGTTTTGAACGAGTTGAATCTGAGCGTCCAACTGCCAAGTTTGATGGCAGAAACGGGTTTGTGTCGCGGTAATCGTCATGCTTTGCTTATCTCTGTGAATGTAAGAAGTTAAGGTTTTGTGCTGAGCATTTGAAGATACAGGAATCTGCACGTCATCACTAATATCACTAGAGGAAAACCGCGCAGAAGAATATTGTGATAATGATGAAAGTAAGGTTTAGAAAAGGACACATCTCACATCACTTTTAGAGGTTGCAAAAAACAGATAAAAAAATACCCAAGTAAAAACTTGGGTATCTTCAAATACTTAAATTATTTTTTGCGGTTTTTAACCACAGACATCATACGTTTACGCTTACGCTCTTGAGACAAGGTTAGCTTGTTCGCACGATTCTCAAACGGGTTTTCGCTATTCTGGAAGTTGATACGAATTGGCGTACCCATAATTTCCAGTGACTTGCGGAAGTAGTTCATCAAGTAACGCTTGTATGAATCCGGAAGTTCACGAACCATGTTACCGTGAATCACGACGATTGGTGGGTTGTAACCACCTGCGTGCGCGTATTTTAGCTTGATACGACGGCCACGAACCATTGGCGGTTGGTGATCATCAGTCGCCATCTTCATGATACGAGTCAAAACAGAGGTACCAACACGTGTCGTTGCCGACTTGTACGCTTCTTGGATAGACTCAAATAAGTGACCAACACCAGTACCGTGCAGTGCAGAGATAAAGTGAATACGAGCAAAGTCAACGAAACCTAGGCGGCGGTCCAGCTCTTTCTTCACGTTCTCTTTTACTTCGTTATCTAGACCATCCCACTTGTTTACCGCTAATACGATTGAACGACCAGCGTTCAATGCAAAACCTAGCAGGCTCAAGTCTTGGTCAGAAATATTTTCACGTGCGTCGATAACCAATAGCACTACGTTTGCGTCCTCGACGGCTTTCAACGTTTTAACAACGGAGAATTTCTCAACCGTTTCGTTAATACGACCACGACGACGTACACCCGCAGTATCAATGATTACATACTCACGGCCATCACGTTCCATAGGAATGTAGATTGAGTCACGAGTTGTGCCTGGCATGTCGTATACCACAACACGTTCTTCGCCAAGAATACGGTTGGTTAACGTCGACTTACCAACGTTTGGACGACCAATGATTGCCAGTTTAATTGGCTGTTCTTGTAGACGTTGGAACTCCGCTTCCGCTTCTTCTTCGGTGTATTCGTCTGGTGCAATTTCAGCGTCTTCAAATTCTGTCAGATCTTCAATCTCACCTTCTTCTGATTCACTTGTTAGTAAATCATCAAAGAATGGAGCTAGCGCACGCTCAAGCAACGCTGTAACACCACGACCGTGTGCAGCCGCGATTTGGTACATGTCATCAACACCAAGCTGCCAGAAATCAGCACACGCAGCGTCAGCATCAATACCATCAATTTTGTTTACTACCAGCATCGCTGGTTTTTCAATTTTACGCAGATGCGCCGCAATCGCTTCATCAGCAGGTGTAAGACCAGCACGACCGTCAACAAGGAATAGCACAACGTCAGCTTCATCAATCGCTGCTAGCGACTGCTCTGCCATTTTGGTTTCCACGCCTTCTTCTGTGCCATCAATACCGCCAGTATCAATGACAATGAATTCGTGCTCTTCATCAAGACGAGCTTGGCCGTATTTACGGTCTCGCGTTAGGCCTGGAAAGTCCGCAACCAACGCGTCACGTGTGCGTGTCAATCGGTTAAATAGTGTAGATTTACCTACGTTCGGACGCCCTACTAGAGCAACAACAGGTACCATAACAACCTCTACAATAATCTTTCTTCTGTAGTTATAGGTAACGACTTGCCCGATGCCAAATCAAGCCAGCTTTTTACCTATAACCACGTCAGGGTTAAAAATTTCAAACAACAAAACGGCTCCTAACTGTCACCAGCCAGGAGCCGAATGTGAATTATATCACGATATTATTCGTTAATGGTTAGTTTCTTTACATCGCCGTTGCGAGTTGTAATGACATAACCATCAGACAATAGAGTCGGACCAACCGCAAAACCACTGTCATCAACGAATTGTTGAGCTACGAACTCACCCGTCGAACGATCTAACCAGTGCAGGTAACCTAGGGTATCACCTAAAACTAAATAGTTACCGAAGATAACTGGCGCAGTTAACTGACGGTGTTCTAATAGGCTATTTTCCCACAGTTCAGTACCGCTTCGAGCATCAACCGCGACCACGTGATCTTTTTCGGTGATCACAAAGATACGACTGCCGTCCGTTGCGATATCGTTCGCTGACGAATAATTACGCTTCCAGATTGGGTTAGCCGAACGCAAATCAATAGCGATCAACTGACCATTGTATCCAATGGTGAAAAGAGTTCCGCCCAGTACAATAGGAGAAGAGTCAACGTCAACCAGACGGTCAATTTCCGTAGCGCCTTTCGGTGTGCCTACTGGCTGTTGCCAAATAAGCTGACCACGTTCCACAATCGCTGCGGCTAGTCGACCATTTGCCGTACCCCAGAAAACACCACCACCAATCGCAGTTGGAGTGCTGTCTCCGCGTAGTGTCAGGTTTGGAACTTCAGTACTTAGTGCCCAGCGCTGCTCACCAGAGCTTTCATCCAAAGCAATCAACATACCACGGCTGGTATTTACGATGATCAAGCCTGAATCCGCAACGGGTTTCGCCAGAACTTCACCACCGACTTTAATGCGCCAAATGATTTCACCAGTTTCTTGGCTTAGTGCAATCACTTCACCATTTTCAGAACCGATGTAAAGATGTTCGTACGCCGCAGTAATACCGCCAGACAGACGAGCAATCACGTCTTCTTCCAGATCGGTTTGCCATAATTGCTTACCATTTTCTGGATCAAGCGCTTTCACCAAACCATCACGGCTCGCGACAAACAACATGTCGTTTGCGTAGACAGGAGAAAGCTTTGAGAAGTAATGACCAACACCATCACCAATCGATGTGTTCCATTCACTCTTGGTCGTAAACTGGCTATCTACCTGCGGTAGTGGTGCCATAACGATGGTATCTTCCTCGCCAGCACAACCAGCTAGGATGCCCACCGTTAATGCCCCTAACAAGGCTTTCTTAAAGACTCTTTTCATCCAATGCGGTCCTTATTATTTCGCCAAGTCGTCCAATTTCATTTGCAGTGTTGGGCTTGCATCTGCTGCTTGCTGCGCTTCTGTGTAAGCCGCGTAAGCTGCATCTTTGTCACCTTGACGAAGTGCAATATCACCACGCAATTCAGCAATGCGACCAGCCCATGCTGTATCTGTCACTTTGCCTAGCTCAGTGTTTGCAGCATCAAAGTTACCCATTTCTGTCTCGATACGAGCGATGCGGTAGCTAATTAGTGGAGATAAAGCAGCATCTTTCGTATTGCTTTGAGCCCATTTAAGTTGCTCAAGAGCAGCAGCAAAGTCTTTCGCTTCGACTTGTGCTTTTGCTAGTTGCAGAGCAGCCAATACTGAATATTCTTTAACTTCGTTCGATTCGATAAAAGCTTGCACATCTGATTGCGCATCTACGCCTTTTTCTTGCAGCGTATTCATTGCGGTTGTGTAGCTTTGCGAAGCTGTTTCACTCGCCTGAATCACAGTATCCTGGTAGTAACGCCAGCCAAATAGACCACCTAAGCCAACAACAGCACCGATGATGACGGCTTTACCGTTTTCCTTCCACCAGTCTTTAATAGCTTCAACTTGTTGTTCTTCAGTATCGTAAAGTTCCACTTCCTGTCCTCTTAAAACATGTAAATGGCAGCAAAGCTGCCATTGCTCCTATTTCGTCGAAAGGCTCCGATTTTGGGAGCCTTATTGTTACGAACTAGGATTTAATCTTTAGCTTATTAAAAGACTTAAATCAGTGCTGCGATCTTCTCAGCAACTTCAGCTTGGCTGTAAGTCTCTTGCTCACCACCAACTAAATCTTTTAGTACAACGGTATTGTCGGCAACTTCGTTTTCGCCCAGAACCAATGCTACAACAGCACCTACTTTATCTGCGCGTTTAAACTGTTTCTTGAAGTTACCACCACCGAAGTGATTCATCACGCGAACGCCTGAAATAGCTTCACGAAGCTGCTCTGCTAGCTTCATACCTGCCATCATGGTGCCTTCACCTGCAGTTACCACGTAAACATCCACACTGCGACGTACGTCTGTAAGCTCTAAAGTTTCCAACATAAGAACTAGACGCTCTAGACCCATTGCAAAGCCAACTGCTGGTGTTGGTTTGCCACCAAGTTGCTCTACAAGACCGTCGTAGCGACCACCGCCACACACAGTGCCTTGAGCACCAAGGCTTTCAGTGATCCACTCAAATACTGTGCGGTTGTAGTAATCCAGACCACGAACAAGACGTTCGTTAACTGTGTATTCGATACCTGCTGCGTCTAAAAGTTCACATAGACCTGCGAAGTGTGCTTTAGATTCTTCACCTAAGTACTCAGAAAGACGCGGTGCATCACCTAAAATAGCCTGAATGTCAGGGTTCTTCGTATCCAGAACACGCAGTGGGTTAGTGTGCATGCGGCGCTTACAATCTTCGTCTAGCACATCGATATGTTGTTCAAGGAAGGCAACCAGTGCTGTGCGGTAGTCTGCGCGATCTTCTTGAGAACCGATTGAGTTCAGTTCAAGACGAACGTGCTTGTCGATGCCTAATTCACGCCATAGACGTGCAGTCATCATGATAAGCTCGGCGTCAACGTCAGGGCCATTTAGACCAAACACTTCCACACCACATTGGTGGAATTGACGGTAACGACCTTTCTGCGGACGCTCATGGCGGAACATAGGCCCCATGTACCACAGACGCTGTTCGTCACGGTTGATCAGGCTGTTTTGAATACATGAACGTACACAACCCGCAGTACCTTCAGGGCGAAGTGTTAGGCTGTCTCCGTTACGATCATCAAAGGTGTACATTTCTTTTGAAACGACGTCTGTCTCTTCACCAACAGCGCGGCTGAATAGGTTTGTTTCTTCAACGATTGGCATGCGCACTTCGTTATAACCGTATGCGCTAATTACATTTTTCACTGTGTTTTCAAGTTTCTGCCACAGTGGAGATTGAGTTGGGAGACAATCGTTCATGCCTCGGATTGCTTGGATTGTTTTTGCCACAATACTTACCGTAATACTCGTTGAGATTAATCTTGTACTTTTATTTCAATGCGATTTTCGCTATCCATCATAGACGCTTTCGCACGGATCTTTGCTTCTAGCTGATTCACAAGGTCATTGTTATCGAAACGCTCTTTTTGACGTTTTCCGTCTTCATAGAACGCACTCTTCTTGTTGCTACCCGCAAGACCCAAATGGGAAACCTCAGCTTCACCAGGACCATTTACCACACAGCCAATAATAGACACATCCATTGGTGTGATTATGTCTTCTAAACGCTGCTCAAGCGCATTTACGGTACCAATAACATCGAATTCTTGGCGTGAACAACTTGGGCAAGCAATAAAGTTGATGCCACGAGAGCGAATACGCAAAGATTTCAGAATATCGAAACCGACTTTGATTTCTTCGACTGGATCAGCAGCTAAAGAGATACGTAACGTATCACCAATACCTTCCGATAAAAGCATGCCCAAGCCAACTGCTGACTTCACGGCACCTGCGCGTGCACCACCAGCTTCAGTAATACCTAAGTGAAGCGGCTGGTCGATTTTCTTCGCTAGCAAGCGGTAAGAATCAACCGCAAGGAATACATCCGATGCTTTAACGCTGACTTTGAACTGATCAAAGTTAAGACGATCGAGATGATCAACATGACGCATCGCTGATTCAACTAGGGCTTCAGGCGTTGGTTCACCGTATTTCATCTGCAGATCTTTTTCCAAAGAGCCGCCATTAACGCCAATACGGATCGGGATATTCTTATCACGCGCACAATCAACAACCGAGCGAATACGCTCTTCGTTACCAATGTTACCTGGGTTGATACGCAAACAATCGACGCCGTATTCCGCGACTTTCAGTGCGATACGGTAGTCAAAGTGAATATCAGCAACCAGAGGAACAGATACTTGCTGTTTGATCAGCTTAAACGCTTCTGCTGCTTCCATCGTTGGTACTGAAACACGGACGATGTCTGCGCCGACTTTTTCTAGTGCTCGGATTTGTGCGACTGTCGCTTCCACATCAGTCGTGCGAGTGTTAGTCATTGACTGTACGGCAATTGGCGCACCATCACCAATTGGCACATCACCCACATAAATACGCGTCGATTTACGACGAATAATTGGAGATTCGTGTTGCATAATTTTTTATAACGGTAGAGTGAATCTAGCTACTTTGCCTGAAGTATACCCAGAAAGGTCGACAGGTTCACTTGCAAATGTCATTGTTACACCTTCCGGTGCGCCTAATATCACTTTAAATGGCGCTTTTCCGGTAAGTTCTACGTCTTGACCCGGTTTCTGAGTGCCACTTACGAGCGTTTTGCCGTTTGTATCTTTTACTTGGATCCAGCAATCTGCTTTAAATTTCATGGTGAGCAGAGTCATACCTTCTGGCACTACAGGAGATGCATCTTGAATCTCTTCTGCTGCTTCAATCACAGCAACTGGCTCTTTAGTTGCTTCTGTTGTCGACTCTTCTGTTTCCGCAGGTACCACTTCATCAGTTTGCGCTGCATTGATGGATGATTCTGATGCTGTATTGTTTGATGCCGCTAGTTCTGCTGGAGTACTTGCGATCAGCTCTTCTTCGGTCATGAGATCAATATCAGCAATTTCATCGGCACTTGGTTGGCTTGTTTCAACATTAGCCTCTGCTACAACTTGAGCGAGACTATTTTCTTGCTGATTTTGCCACCACCAAGCTGCTGAGATACCGATGATGACAATGGCTATTACCCAAGTCAGCAACATAATTCGGCTGTTGTGTTTCTCGTGTTTGGTTTTACGAGAAAAGCTTTGCATTTCGATTTCTTGCTCTTTTGGCTTTACATCTGCCGTCTGTTCTAGAGCAACCAGCACCACTTTCTCATCTAGCCCAACAAACTTTGCGTAAGAACGCAAATAGCCGCGAGTGAATGTCGCTACTTGCTGAGATTCAAATCGGTTGTTTTCAATATCCTCAATAACAGAAACGCGAAGTCTCAGGCGATCAGCAACTTGCTTTTGAGTCATACCTAAAGATTCGCGTTTATTTTTGAGTAATGTGCCCGCTTCAATCGAAAGCGGTACTTCATTGGTATTTTCGTGTTCTGTCATAATGGTGGTATTTAATCTGTTTTAGTGGCTAACACGGTTATTTATTTTCGTTGTTGTTCTTAAGCCTCACTTAAAGATAGCTAGCCTGTTCGCGTTAACCAAAATTATATTTTTAAGAAATTCTCAACAATTGAGTGTGAATACCCGTTTTGCAAAAATCAGCAAAGCGTATGAGAAAAAATGTTGAGAATAATCGGTGTCTTCATGAATGTTCTTCACCATGATAAGCGAATGTATAACGAAGACAAAAACTCTTTCCACTCAAACTAACAGATAGCTCAAGCTTTTGTCCAAACTTTGACACAGTAAATTGAAATAAACGCCAAAACCATTCAATTTCAGGGGTTACTTTACAAATACAACAAACAAAATAGCCAGAGCAAAGGCTCTGGCTATTTTTAATTTGGGGCAAATTATACCGCTTTTACGTCGATGGTTTCTGCACCGCGCGCAGCTTTTAAAGCCGCAGTACGTTTAGTACGGTCAATAACATCACCAACTAACTGACCACATGCCGCATCAATATCATCGCCACGTGTTTTACGAACCGTCACTGTATGTTCGTATTGCATCAATGTTTTTTGGAATCGGTCAATACGTGAGTTGCTTGGCTTCTTGTAAGGAGAACCTGGGTACGGGTTAAACGGAATCAGGTTGATCTTACATGGTGTGTCTTTCATCAACTCAGCCAGCTCACGTGCGTGGTCCATGTCATCGTTCACATGATCAAGCAACACGTACTCGACTGTTACTTTGCCACGGTTTGCGTTCGAAGATGCGATGTAACGACGAACTGATGCTAAGAAGTCTTGAATATCCCAACGGTCGTTGATTGGCATGATTTCACTACGTAACTTGTCGTTTGGCGCGTGTAGAGAAATCGCCAATGCTACGTCGATTTTGCCTGTCATCTGATCAAGGCCTGATACTACACCAGAAGTCGATACAGTGACGCGACGCTTAGACAGGCCAAAACCAAGATCGTCTAACATGATTTCTAGCGCAGGGATCAAGTTCTTCATGTTAAGAAGAGGCTCTCCCATACCCATCATTACGACGTTAGTGATTGGACGACGACCAGTTTCTTTTTGCAAACCGATTTCACGTGCAGCACGCCACACCTGACCGATGATTTCAGATACTTTTAGGTTACGGTTGAAGCCTTGTTGAGCGGTCGAACAGAACTTACACTCCAACGCACAACCTACCTGAGAAGATACACACAACGTCGCGCGATCCTCTTCTGGGATGTAAACCGTTTCTACGTCTTGGTCACCCACCTTCATTGCCCACTTAATCGTGCCGTCTGAAGAGTGCTGAGCTTCTGCAACCGTTGGGGCTTTAATTTCGCACTTGTGCTGCAGTTTTTCACGTAGTTTCTTGTTGATGTTCGTCATGTTGTCGAAGTCATCAACACCGAAATGGTAGATCCACTTCATAACCTGATCAGCACGAAACGCTTTCTCGCCTAGTTCTTCCGCGAAAAACTGACGCATGCCTTTGCGATCAAAGTCGAGTAGATTGATTTTTTCAGTAGTCATGTTGCCTCTCAATGACTGAAACAAGAATAAGGGCGCGAATTGTACAGCCTTTATGCAGCTACAACAAGAGGTCTAAAACCCTGTCTTTGCTAAGGCATTAAAAACACATCGGTTAAATATCAAACAACCTAACCAATGCGTCTTCGAACTGTTTCGATAATAAAAAGCCCCGGAATTATCCGAGGCTAACTATCTTTACGAGCACAAACTAACTACCAATTAGCGAGGGCAAATTTCTGACTCAGGGAAGAAGAACTCAATCTCACGAGCCGCTGATTCAGGACTATCTGAACCATGCACAGAGTTATGACGCATGCTTAGCGCGTAATCTGCGCGAAGTGTGCCTGCTGCCGCTTCTTCTGGGTTGGTTTTACCCATCAATTCGCGGTAACGTGCAATCGCATTTTCGCCTTCCAACACTTGAACCATAATAGGGCCAGAAGTCATGAACTCTTTTAGAGGTTGGAAGAATTCTTTACCTTCATGTTCTGCGTAAAAGCCGCTCGCCTGCTCTTCTGTCAGGTGAACCATTTTCGCTGCAATAATACGCAGGCCTGCCTTCTCGATTCGATTGTAGATTTCACCGATCAGGTTTCTTTCCACAGCGTCAGGCTTAACAATGGAAAACGTTCTTTCTAGAGCCATAAAGTTTCCTTTTTGTACTTGTAATAATAGTGTTTAAAAGTGACTTACTTGACTACGGCAGCGCCTAACTGACGCCACCATAAATATTATTTTTCTGCTTGCTCATTAAGAAGGCGAGCAAGAGTGCGGACACCCATACCAGTCGCGCCAGCTGCCCACTTGTCTGATGCAGACTTACGGTAAGTACCAGCACAGTCGAAATGCAACCAGCCTTTCTTGTAGTCTTCAACAAAGTAAGACAAAAATGCAGCAGCGGTACTTGCGCCAGGACTGTAGTCTCCAGAGCTGATGTTCGATAAATCAGCGAAGTTTGACGGCAACATTCCACGATGGAAATCAGCAAGAGGTAGTGGCCACAAACCTTCTTTTTCTTGGTTTGCCGCGGTTAGCGCTTGATGAGAAAGTTCATCATCAAAGCTCATTAACGCATGGTAATCATTGCCCAAGGCGTTTTTCGCCGCACCGGTTAATGTTGCGCAGTCGATGATCAACTCAGGGTTATGCTCGCTTGCATAGATAAGACCATCGGCAAGTACCAAACGACCTTCTGCATCGGTGTTCATTATCTCAACAGTCTTACCGTTTTTGTAGGTGATGATGTCGCCAAGCTTAAGCGCACGACCAGAAACCATATTCTCAGCACAACATAAGATCAGTTTTACGCGCTTGTTCAAACCACGTAAAATAGCTAACCCCAAACCGCCAGTAATCGTACCTGAACCGCCCATATCGGCTTTCATTGCACTCATAAAGTTTGAAGGCTTAAGGCTGTAACCGCCTGAATCAAAAGTAATGCCTTTACCTACTAGACACGCGAATACTGGTGCGTTTTCATCGCCAGTCGGGTTGTAATCCAATTGCAGCATTGCTGATGTGCGATCCGAACCGCGACCAACCGCATAGATACCTTCCCAACCTTCCGCTAATAGATCTTTATCTTTAACAATACGAGCCGTTACTGTGCCTTCTGGTGCGACAGATTTGATGAACTCAGCCGCCATCGTAGCAAGTTGACGAGGTGCAACTTCTTCCGCCGTTTTGTTGATGATATCGCGCGTAAAATCGGTCGCTTTAATGCGAGCTTGAAGTTCAGTTTGGTCTTCTTCAGAAAGCGCAGTCCATTCTAGTAAACCGTGTTTTTTCGGGTTGCGGTAACCTTGATGGAAAGCCCAGATGCTTTCCAAATCCCAATGTTCACCAGAAAGTAGAACTGAATGAATTCCTTGGCCATCTAGCTGACGAGCTGCACGCTGAATTGCACCAAGATCATGACCCTCACCTAGATGAATCGTCGCACCGGTTTCAGAGAATGAAAGTAGTGCTTTCTCACCCCAGTGTGGAGCAGCAGAATCTTGACTTAAAAATACAGACATCTGTGTAGACATGGTTTCTCCTTGTCTTATATCGGCGTAGCCTACGCCGCTTCTTTTTAATAACTCACGGATGTTAGCATTATGTAGGGTAAAAATGTCAACTTGATAAAAAAACGGACCTAGAGGTCCGCTTTTTTTAGTAAGAATTGTTAACTCGGCTGCGTTTTACCGCCGAATTGAGCATCAGTCTGCTTCGTCCATCCAGCACATGATGACCGCTTCTAGGATCTTTTCGTTACAATGGTTTGGCTCATCGTCAAACTCATCTAACTCCATGATCCATTGATGAAGATCGGTAAAACGCACGGTTTGTGGATCCACATCTGGAAACTTGTCACAAAGCTCAATCGCGATATCGCGAGAATCTGTCCATTTCATTGCTCATCTTCCTTTTTCTTCGCCCCTATTTTGGAGCGATAGTATTAATGATCTTCTGATGCGTGGTTTAGCGTGTATTTTGGAATTTCAACAACCAAGTCTTCATCCGCAACTTTCGCCTGACAACCAAGACGAGACTCCGGCTCAAGACCCCATGCTTTGTCTAGCATGTCATCTTCTAGCTCTTCGCTCTCTTCAAGAGAATCAAAACCTTCACGAATGATCACATGGCAAGTAGTACAAGCACACGATTTTTCACACGCGTGTTCAATACCAATACCGTTTTTTAGTGCTACGTCTAGAACGGTTTCACCCGTCTTCGCTTCCAACACTGCGCCTTCTGGGCACAAATCTTCGTGTGGTAATACAATAATCTTAGGCATAACTACTTTCTCTTATATATCGTCTACTGATTGACCTGACAATGCAGCTCGAATCGATTTATCCATACGGCGTGACGCAAAGTCTTGGCTAGCTTTGTCTGTATCTTTGATGCCTTGCTCAATGGCATTTGCATCATCACTATTACGCAGCTCAATCAGTGCTTCAATGGCTTTTAATAGATCTTGTTTTTCTTGCTCTGATAGTAGTTCATCACCATCAGCTTGCATTGCAGCGATCAAACCTTCAATCACCCGGTCGGCTTCAACGCGTTGTTCAGCTAACGCACGAGCTTGCATGTCTTCTTTGGCGTGAGTCATCGAATCACGCAGCATGTTCGCAACTTCGTTATCGCTTAAACCGTAAGAAGGTTTCACTTGAATTTCGGACTGAACACCAGTGCTCTTTTCCATTGCAGTCACAGATAGTAAACCGTCAGCATCAACTTGGTACGTCACTCGGATGTGCGCAGCACCTGCCGCCATAGGAGGAATACCTTTTAGTGAGAAACGCGCAAGTGAACGACAATCATCCACCATCTCGCGCTCACCTTGCACAACGTGCACGCTCATCGCCGTTTGACCATCTTTGAAGGTGGTAAACTCTTGCGCGCGAGCAACAGGAATCGTGGTGTTGCGCGGAATGATTTTCTCAACCAACCCACCCATGGTTTCAATACCCAATGATAATGGAATCACGTCAAGCAGCAGCATTTCAGAGTCAGGTTTGTTACCAGCAAGAATATCTGCTTGGATGCCCGCACCAATAGCCACCACTTCATCAGGATTGATGCTAGTGAGTGGTGTGCGGCCAAAGAATTCGCCTACCATTTCACGGACAAGCAAGGTACGAGTTGAGCCACCAACCATCACCACTTCAAGTACTTCCTCCGCTTCTACGTCAGCATCTTTCAGTGCACGACGACAAGACATCAGAGTTTTCTTCACGAGTGGGCGAATCAGATCTTCGAACTGCTCGCGTGTTACAGTGCCTTTCCAGCCAAACACGTCAACTTCTACGCTGTCTTGCTCAGAGAAAGCAATTTTGGTCGCCGTTGCAATGTTCAGTAATGCACGGTTTTTCTCAGCAGAAAGCGGCGCTTCTAGGCCAGCTTGCTCCATTAGGTAATCCGCTAATAGGTGGTCAAAGTCATCACCGCCAAGTGCAGAGTCGCCGCCTGTTGCTAATACTTCAAATACGCCTTTCGACAAACGTAGGATAGAGATATCGAACGTACCGCCACCTAAATCGTAAACGGCAATCACGCCCTCTTGACCTGAATCCAGACCGTAGGCAATCGCCGCAGCGGTTGGCTCATTAAGAAGACGCAGTACATGTAAACCCGCTAGCTTAGCCGCATCTTTCGTGCCCGCGCGTTGCGCGTCATCGAAGTACGCAGGAACGGTAATTACCACGCCCGCAAGCTCTCCACCTAGAGTTTCTTCTGCGCGTTTACCTAGCGCTTTTAGAATATCTGCAGAAACTTCAATCGGGTTTTTATCCCCTTGAGCAGTTTGCAGTACTGGTAAGCCATTATCACTCTCTTTAAAACGGTAAGGTAATGATGGGTAGCGAGATTGAATGTCTTTTAGCGAGCGGCCAATCAAGCGTTTCACTGAGATAATGGTGTTCTCAGGTTCAAACTCTGCTTTGGCTTTCGCATCGTAACCAACCACTGTTGATTCTGCTGAGTAATTCACCACCGATGGCAAAATGCTACGACCTTGCTCATCATTTAATGTGGTGGCATCGCCACTGCGTACAGAAGCGACCAAAGAGTTGGTAGTACCTAAGTCGATACCAGCCGCTAACTTATGCTCATGAGGTGCCGAGCTTTGGCCCGGTTCTGCGATTTGAAGTAGTGCCATGATTGGTCCTTGTCACGCTAACTAGCCGAGAAGCTTATCTTCGACCAGTTCAATTTCGTTCTTTAGTTTGGCAATGAATTTCAATTTACGAACTCGGTCTGCGGCTTCAGCCCAAAGACCGTCGTTAAGCTCTTGCTCAACGCTTGCCAAATGCTGCTTATACATTTTGCTGACCTTAGAATCGAAGTCAAAAAGCGCCGATTCAGGATCAGAGCAGTCAGCAATATCTTCTAGTTCTTCGCGCAGTTCCATTTGTTCCATCAGGAACATCGGATCTTGCATGGTTTGTTGCTCACCGCGGATTTCCATTCCCTGCTCTGCCAAGATGTACTCCGCACGAGAGATAGGATGTTTGAGGACTTGGTACGCATCGTTAATTTGCGCAGCCTTTTGCACCGACATCAAGCGGTCTCGCTCAGAGGCGGTAGCAAAGTTGTCCGGGTGGAAGCGTTTTTGTAGTTCTCGGAACTTAGAAGAAAGAAGGCTACCATCCAGCTGAAACTGACTTGGTAGCCCAAATAATTCAAAGTGATTCATTAAGATCGGGTCCTAGTAAAGCCTTCCGGACTCGCTTGCCCAGAAGGACAATCAATTAGACGTTGAAGCTTTCACCACAACCACATTCACTTTTCGCATTAGGGTTGTTGAATTCAAAACCTTCATTCAACCCTTCTTTCACGTAATCCAATTCGGTACCGTCTAAGTACACCAAGCTTTTCTTGTCGATGATGATTTTCACGTCTGAGAAATCAAACACTTCATCTTCTTCGTTTAGCTCGTCAACAAACTCAAGTACGTAAGCCATGCCGGAACAACCTGTCGTCTTCACTCCAAGACGTAAACCGATACCTTTACCTCGGTTATCTAGGAATGCTTTTACGCGACTTGCCGCTGTTTCTGTCATTGTGATGGCCATACTGCACCTTAGTCTGTCTAAATTACGATTGGAATGGGAGCGTTAAAGGCTCCCATTATATTACGGAATAATTATTCTTGGTGTTTTTTCTTGTAGTCAGCAACCGCTGCTTTGATTGCGTCTTCAGCAAGAATTGAACAGTGAACTTTCACCGGTGGAAGTTCTAGCTCTTCTGCAATTTCAGAGTTCTTAATTGCAGCCGCTTCATCAATTGATTTGCCTTTTACCCACTCTGTTACTAGTGAGCTTGACGCGATTGCACTACCACAACCGTAAGTTTTGAACTTCGCATCTTCGATGATACCTTCCGGTGTCACTTTGATTTGCAGTTTCATTACGTCACCACAAGCTGGAGCGCCAACCATGCCGCTGCCTACTGATGGGTCTTCTTTGTCAAATGAACCAACGTTACGCGGGTTCTCGTAGTGATCAATTACTTTTTCGCTGTATGCCATGATAAATTACCTCGAATCCTCTATTCAGTCCGTGAGATTAATGGTGAGCCCATTCAACAGTGCTCAGATCAACCCCTTCCTTGTACATATCCCATAGAGGAGACATGTCGCGTAGCTTAGTCACTGCAACGCGGATTTGTTCAATTGCGTAATCAATTTCTTCTTCAGTGGTAAAACGACCGAATGAGAAACGAACCGAGCTGTGAGCCAATTCATCATCCATGCCTAGGGCACGAAGTACGTAAGAAGGCTCTAGACTCGCAGAAGTACATGCACTACCTGAAGATACCGCTAGATCTTTTAGCGACATCAGTAGCGATTCGCCTTCTACGAAAGCAAAACTGATGTTTAGGTTTTGTGGTACACGCTGCTCTAGGTCACCGTTCACTGTCACCGCTTCAAGGTCTTTCACACCGTTAAGAAGGCGGTTGCGAAGTGCAAGTGCGTGGTCGTAATCTTTCTGCATCTCTTCTTTTGCGATGCGGAAAGCTTCACCCATACCTACGATTTGGTGAGTTGCTAGCGTACCAGAGCGGAAACCACGCTCATGACCACCGCCGTGCATTTGCGCTTCAAGACGGATACGAGGTTTACGACGTACGTAAAGTGCACCGATACCTTTTGGACCGTAGATTTTGTGTGCTGACAAAGAGATCAAATCAACTTTCATTTCTTGAACGTCGATTGGCAATTTACCAGCAGACTGAGCTGCATCCACGTGGAACACGATCTTGCGCTCACGACATAGTTCGCCGATGGCTGCGATGTCTTGAATTACACCAATTTCGTTGTTTACGTGCATAATAGACACAAGCACGGTGTCATCGCGCATTGCCGCTTTCAGCTTCTCAAGATCGATAAGGCCATTTGATTCAGGCTCTAGGTAAGTCACTTCAAAGCCTTCACGCTCTAGCTGACGACACGGGTCAAGAACCGCTTTATGCTCTGTTTTACAAGTGATTACGTGTTTGCCTTTTTTCGAGTAAAAGTGCGCAGCACCTTTAATCGCAAGGTTGTCAGACTCTGTCGCACCAGATGTGAATACGATTTCGCGAGGATCTGCATTTAGAAGGTCAGCAATTTGCTCACGAGCAGTATCTACCGCTTCTTCTGCCTGCCAGCCGTAACGGTGCGAACGTGAAGCTGGGTTGCCAAATGTGCCATCCATTGTCATGTACTGAACCATTTTTTCAGCAACACGTGGATCAACTGGACATGTAGCGGAATAATCAAGATAAATCGGCAGTTTCATTCTCTACTCCAATGTAAAATGCTGACCGCTAAGAGCGGACGTTTACACCGATGGGCGCGGCGGTTGTATTTTTGTTTGAAAGCCCATGAGTTACCGCCAGACCAATATCCTGACGATCAGAAATTTCTAGCACTTCATTGTCTGTCATCAACTCACCAAGAGTGATGTTATTCAAGAAGTCACTAATGCGAGAACTTAGGTCACGCCATAGCGTATGAGTTAAGCAACGAGTCCCGCCTTGGCAATCTCCTTTGCCCTGACATTTGGTTGCGTCAACTGACTCATCAACGGCCGCAATCACAGTACCGATAGCGATACTATGTGCGTCGGCACCAAGTCGGTAACCACCACCAGGACCACGAACGCTGGCAACGAGACCTGCTTTACGCAATTTAGAAAAAAGCTGCTCTAAGTAAGAGAGCGAGATCCCCTGACGTTCTGAAATATCAGCAAGAGGTACAGGGTTTTGTTGCGAATGCAGTGCCACATCCAGCATGGCTGTCACCGCATATCTTCCTTTAGATGTAAGTTTCATACCACACCGTATCCACATGGTTTGTAATGGTTAAGATTTTTCCATACCCGAGTAAAATGGTCAAGTATTTATTTGACTAAATTACTCAGGTATTCATCCTTACACCTAAAAAGGTTATTCTTTATTCAGAGTTTCTTTTCAATCGAGGTCAAAATACCGCGAAGAATATTCAACTCTTGAGTCTCTGGTCGTGCTCGAGAGAAAAGACGACGCAATTTATTCATCACCTGGCCAGGTTGTTCTTTGTTTATAAACTGGGTCTCTACGATGACCTTTTCAAGATGGTCAAAGAACATTTCTAGCTCTTTATGACGAGGGTACTCTTCGACTTCAACTGGTGAGAATTGTTTCTGCTCAAGATTAAGATGAGCAACACGAACTTCATAGCTTAGCGTTTGAACCGCCATCGCTAAGTTCAGGGAACTGTATTCAGGGTTAGCAGGAATGCATACATGATAGTGGCACTTTTGTAGCTCTTCGTTAGTTAGGCCTGTTCTTTCACGCCCAAACACTAATGCTACCGGATGTTTTTGGCCTTCAACTGCAAACTTTTCACCACATTCACGTGGCTCAAGCATTGGCCATTCTAATGTGCGAGAGCGAGCACTTGAACCTACCACAAGACCACAGTCTTCAATAGCTTCTTCCAGTGTGCTTACGACTTGAGCATTCTGAGCGATATCAGCGGCACCAGCGGCCAGTGCTAGCGTTTGTTCATCCACTTCACATTGTGGATCGACCAATACAAGTTGGCTTAAACCCATCACCTTCATTGCTCGGGCTGCTGAGCCAATATTGCCAGAATGTGAGGTACCTACGAGTACGACTTTTACTTGATCCAACATCTATGATTGCTACCTAAATTAAAACCGCAGGATGTTACCATAGTTTTTTAACACACCCTAGGGAGAAGCTGACTTCTATTCGCATTCTCATCAATTGTTGTGTTGTATGACGCGATATCAAAGATGACACCATTCATTAACGTATAAAAAATAACCACTTCCTTTTTCGTTTATCTTTGGTATACTCGCCGCCGCTTTTATTCGTTCTTTAACATCCGTTGGGAAATTTGTATGCATCCAATGCTAAACATTGCTATTCGCGCTGCGCGAAAAGCAGGCAATCATATTGCTAAATCATTAGAAAACACTGATAAAGTAGAATCTACACTTAAAGGCACTAATGACTTTGTCACTAACGTAGACAAAGAAGCAGAATACATCATCATCGATACTATCAAGCAGTCTTACCCAGAGCACTGCATCGTTGCTGAAGAACAAGGTCTTATCGAAGGTAAAGATAAAGACGTACAATGGATCATCGACCCACTGGATGGCACTACTAACTTTGTAAAAGGTTACCCACACTTCGCGGTTTCTATCGCTGTTCGTATCAAAGGCAAAACTGAAGTTGCTTGTGTTTACGATCCAATGCAAAACGAACTATTTACTGCACAACGCGGTGCTGGTGCTCAGCTAAACAGTGCACGTATTCGTGTTACTCCGCTGAAAGACCTTCAAGGTACTGTTCTAGCAACAGGTTTCCCATTCAAGCAGAAGCAACACTCAGAGTCTTACATTAAGATCGTTGGTTCTCTATTCACTGAATGTGCTGACTTCCGTCGTAGCGGCTCTGCTGCTCTTGACCTATGTTACGTGGCTGCTGGCCGTGTTGATGGTTACTTCGAGCTAGGTCTAAAACCTTGGGATATGGCTGCAGGTGAGCTTATTGCTCGTGAAGCAGGCGCAATCCTAACTGACTTTGCTGGCGGCACTGAGTACATGAAGTCTGGTAACATTGTTGCTTCAAGCGCTCGTGGCGTGAAATCTATGCTTAAGCATATTCGCGAAAATGGTAACAGCGCGATCCTTAAGTAAGATTTAAAAGTCAATTTAGCCCGTCACGCTGATGACTTTAAGAAGCCCCGCTCAACGAGCGGGGCTTTTTTGTATCCAAACCCACATTGTTTAGATTCTAAAAACTTGGGCTAGATTATAAAAACTTGATGGTCGCAAAACACTCTACTTCTTCGCTCAAAGTCTAGATACAAAAAAACCGCTGAGAGTTCAACGGTTTTTGTTTTCGATTCTCAATCAGCCTTATGGCATCTCGTCGAATTCTACGCCTTCTTTTTCTACTTGCGGTGGCATCAAGTGCTCTTTCTGGATACCCAGTTTTAGAGCAAGTGCAGATGCTACGTAGATAGAAGAGTAAGTACCAACCGTGATACCTAACAACAGTGCCGTTGCAAAGCCGTGGATCATTGCCCCGCCCTGTACAAACAGTGCAATAACTACGAACAACGTTGTACCAGAAGTAATCAACGTACGGCTCAATGTTTGTGTAATCGAAGCATCCATGATGTCCGCAGGATCACCTTTACGCATCTTGCGGAAATTTTCACGAATACGGTCGAATACTACAATGGTATCGTTGAGCGAGTAACCAACAACCGTTAGCAACGCAGCCACGATAGTTAGGTCCACTTCAATCTGTAGGAATGAGAATACACCCAGCGTGATAATAATATCGTGCGCCAACGCCATTACAGCACCAGCCGCTAGACGCCATTCAAATCGCATTGATACGTAAATCAGGATACAGATGAGCGACACAAGGATCGCCAGACCGCCGGCTTCAGTTAGTTCATCACCAACGTTTGGACCAACAAACTCGATACGGCGCATTTCTACGCTTTCACCGGTACCTTCTTTGATCGCACCGATGATTTGGTTACCTAGCGTTTCGCCAGAAACGTCGTCACGAGGACGAAGACGCACCATCACATCGCGAGCACTACCAAAGTTCTGCACTGTCGCATCTCCGAAACCTTTTGCATCAAGTGCTGTACGGATTTCTTCAAGGTTAGCTGGTTTTTCAAAGCCAACTTCGATTAGCGTACCGCCCGTGAAGTCTAGCCCCCAGTTCAGCCATTTGGTTGATAATGTGAAGATAGAAGCGGCAATCATAAAGATTGAGAATACGAACGCCACTTTTGACCAACGCATAAAGCCGATCGACTTCTCTGCTTTTAGAATTTGAAACATATTAATTCCCAGCCTTAGATCGACAATTTATCAACGCGTTTGCCACCGTACAGTAGGTTCACGATACAACGTGTACCAATGATGGCGGTGAACATTGAAGTTAAGATACCGATAGATAGAGTAACTGCGAAACCTTTCACTGCACCTGTACCAACAGCAAACAGAATGATTGCAGTGATAAGCGTCGTGATGTTCGCATCGGCAATGGTACTAAATGCGTTGGCGTAACCTTGGTGAATCGCTTGTTGTGGACTGCGTCCATCTCGCAGCTCTTCACGGATACGTTCAAAGATCAGTACGTTAGCATCGACGGCCATACCCACAGTCAATACGATACCGGCAATACCTGGCAGCGTCATCGTTGCCCCTGGAATCATCGACATCACACCAATGATCAACACTAAGTTAGCCATCAACGCAATATTGGCAATCAGACCAAAGCCGCGGTAGTAAAGCAGAGTAAATAGCATTACAGCTACCATACCCCAAACACACGCTTGGATACCCATGTCGATGTTTTGCTGACCCATTGACGGACCAATGGTACGTTCTTCAACGATAGAGATCGGTGCGATAAGTGCACCAGCACGTAATAGAAGTGCGAGGTTGTGCGCTTCAGCAGCTGAGTCGATACCTGTAATACGGAAGTTACGGCCAAGTGCAGATTGAATCGTTGCTTGGTTAATCACTTCTTCGTGCTTAGTCAGGATAACTTTGCCTTCAGGCGTTTTACGACCGCTATCTTTGTACTCAGCAAACACGGTAGCCATTAACTTACCAATGTTTTTCTTCGAGAACGCCGACATCTTGTTACCACCCTCGCTGTCTAGCGAGATGTTAACTTGAGGGCGACCGTATTCATCCACACTAGAACTTGCATCCGTGATGCTAGCGCCGCTTAGGATGACACGCTTTTTAAGTACAACAGGACGACCATCGCGATCTTGTTTGATTTCACTGCCCGCAGGTGCACGGCCATTCGCCGCCGCTGCTAAATCAGCTTTATCATCAACTTCACGGAATTCAAGGGTTGCCGTGGCACCGAGAATTTCTTTCGCACGAGCAGTGTCTTGAACACCTGGCAGCTCAACAACGATGCGGCTAGCGCCTTGACGTTGCACAAGCGGCTCAGCAACACCCAGCTCGTTTACACGGTTACGTAGAATCGTGATGTTTTGTTCTACAGCGTAGTTACGAATCTCTTGCAAACGTTGCTCAGTAAAAGTGGCGATAAGAGCGTAACGACCATTCGAATCAGACTCGACAAAGTTCATGTCAGGATGATTCTTCGTTAGCGTGCGCTTCGCTTCAGCCAGTTGCTCTTCGTCACGTAGCAGTACTTCCACCCCTTCTTTGCCAGAAGGACGGATTGCACGGTAACGAATCTTAGCGTCACGAAGTTCACTACGGAAAGCTTCCTCTTGTTGACCAACAAGCTTTTCCATTGCTGCGTCCATATCCACTTCCATCAAGAAGTGAACACCACCACGTAGGTCAAGACCTAGTTTAAGTGGCGACGCACCAATTGCTTCTAGCCAATCTGGAGTAGAAGGAGCAAGGTTAAGTGCAACAATTTTGTCTTTGCCAAGCGCTTCGCTGATGACATCACGAGCACTAATTTGAGTATCAGTGTCGTTGAAACGAACAAGAATTGATCCATTCTCGAGAGCAATGGATTTATGAGAGAGATGCTCTTTATCAAGAGCAGTGGTGACAGCATCCAGCGTTGACATATCTACAGAGGCGCCACGCGCCCCTGTAACTTGAATAGCCGGATCTTCACCGTAGATATTTGGAAGTGCATACAATGCAGCGGTGATGATGGCAAAAAACACCATCAAGTACTTCCATAATGGGTAACGGTTTAGCACAGCGAGGACCCTTTAGCTGTTTTATAGAGACTTAAGCGTACCTTTTGGCAGCACTGCAGTGATGAAGTCTTTCTTGATTACAACTTCATTGTTCGCGTTAAGCTCAATTGAAATGTAGTCGTTGTCTTCAGCGATTTTAGTGATTTTACCCACTAGACCGCCGCTGGTCAGAACTTCGTCACCTTTGCCCATAGAAGACATTAGGTTCTTGTGTTCTTTAACACGTTTCGCTTGTGGGCGGTAAATCATGAAGTAGAAAATCACTGCGAACATGCCAAGCATGATTAGCATTTCGAAACCACCGCCAGCTGGCGCGCCTTCTGCTGCTGCGTGAGCCTGAGAAATAAACATTAAAACATCCTCATTATATTTTATTGATAATCCAACAAGTTGGGCTTTCGCAATTTAGATTCAAGTCTGAGAGTGACTAATAGAGATCGCTCTCTCAAAAATAACGTGCGTTAGCCTACTTTATTAGCAAAAGCCTCTGGCGACATGCCAAAGGCTTTAATTCTTTTAAGCTTTGCTTAGTGGTGGCACTTCGCGGTCACGACGAGCGTAAAACTCTTGAACAAACTCATCGAAACGGTCTTCATCAATCGCCTTGCGAATGCTTTCCATCAGACGCTGGTAGTAACGCAGGTTGTGGATCGTATTCAGACGAGCACCTAGAATTTCGTTACAACGCTCTAGGTGATGAAGGTACGACTTGCTGTAGTTCTGACAAGTGTAACAGTCACAGTGCGGATCTAACGGCGTTGTATCCGTTTTATGTTTCGCATTACGGATCTTGATCACACCACCAGTCACAAATAGGTGGCCGTTACGTGCGTTACGCGTAGGCATTACACAGTCAAACATGTCGATACCGCGACGAACGCCTTCTACCAAGTCTTCCGGTTTACCTACGCCCATTAGGTAGCGTGGCTTATCTTCTGGAAGTTGTGGACAAGTGTGCTCAAGAATACGGTGCATGTCTTCTTTTGGCTCACCAACCGCCAAACCACCCACTGCGTAGCCGTCAAAACCGATCTCAGTTAGGCCTTTTACCGATACATCACGAAGGTCTTCGTAAACACCACCTTGAACAATACCAAATAGGTTGTTCGGGTTTTCTAGCTTATCGAAGTGATCACGTGAGCGTTGAGCCCAACGTAGCGACATTTCCATCGATTTTTTCGCTTCGTTATGTGTCGCAGGGTATGGCGTACACTCGTCGAAAATCATTACGATGTCAGAGCCTAGATCTTTTTGAATTTCCATCGACTTTTCTGCATCCATGAAAATCTTGTCGCCATTCACAGGGTTACGGAAGTGAACACCTTTCTCTGTGATAGTACGCATCTTACCTAGGCTGAATACTTGGAAACCGCCTGAATCGGTAAGAATAGGACCGTGCCAGTTCATGAAATCGTGCAGGTCACCGTGCATTTTCATCACTTCTTGACCAGGACGCAGCCACAAGTGGAACGTGTTGCCTAGCAGAATTTCTGCCCCTGTGCCTTTTACTTCTTCTGGTGTCATGCCTTTAACCGTACCGTAGGTACCGACTGGCATGAACGCTGGAGTTTGGACAGTGCCGCGTTCGAAAGTCAGTTGACCACGACGCGCATTGCCGTTTTTCTTCTTAAGATCGAATTTTAATTTCACGATGCCTCCGAATGTCAGAGAAACAGTCTGACTGAGTGTTTAGGGCTCTGCCCTACTTAAGGAGCGGTCGCTTTTCCTTGCGAGAGACAAAGCAATGAATGCTTTATTTCCTAGCTTACTGCTAGCACTCGTAAATCTAATTTTTTACTAAATCGTTTTCTTTTTGATGAACATTGAGTCACCGTACGAGAAGAAACGGTATTTGTTTTCCACCGCATGCTTGTAAGCATTCATGGTGTTCTCATAGCCAGCAAACGCACTCACCAACATGATCAATGTTGATTCTGGTAAGTGGAAGTTAGTGATCAAGCAATCTACCAGCTGGTATTCGTAACCAGGGTAGATAAAAATTTCAGTATCGCCGAAGAATGGAACCAATTCTGTGCCTTTCTTCAATGCATCTTGCGCTGCACTTTCGAGTGAACGTACTGATGTTGTACCCACTGCGATGATACGACCACCGCGAGCTTTGGTTGCATTGATGGCATCCACCACTTCTTGCGGTACTTCTACATACTCTGCATGCATGTGGTGATCGTTGATGTTATCCACTTTTACTGGTTGGAACGTACCTGCACCGACGTGTAGTGTAACGTAAGCAAACTCAGCGCCTTTGGCTTTGATCTTATCTAAAAGAACGTCATCAAAGTGCAGGCCAGCCGTAGGTGCTGCTACTGCGCCTGGTTTTTGGTTATATACGGTTTGGTAACGCTCTTTATCTGCGTCTTCATCTGGGCGGTCAATGTATGGCGGAAGTGGCATGTGGCCAATTTCTTCCAGGATTTCTAATACCGTCTTATCAGAGTTAAATTTCAGTTCGAATAGGGCATCGTGGCGAGCCACCATTTCCGCTGAGTATTCGTCATTCTCGCCCACAATAATAGTAGTGCCTGGTTTTGGTGATTTAGAGCAGCGAACGTGCGCAAGAATGCTTTTATCATCTAGCATGCGCTCCACTAGCACCTCTAACTTACCGCCAGATTCTTTACGACCAAACATACGCGCTGGAATAACACGGGTATTATTGAAAACCACTAAGTCACCAGCTTGAACTTGGTTTAACACATCGGTAAATGTGCCATCTATAAGCTCGCCAGTATTGCCGTCCATTTGTAGTAGTCGGCTTGCGGTACGCTCTGGTTGAGGGTAACGAGCGATGAGTTCATCTGGAAGGTCGAAATGGAAATCTGATACTTGCATGTTACTTGTCTTATATATTGGTCAAATCACGTCAAAGAAGACGATTAAATTGCGACGAGTTTTTCGCAGCAGACTAGTATATGTTTACATGCTGCAATAGCAAGCAAATCCCCAGAATATCGCTGTAAAAGCCATGGTGAAGAGTGTAATAAAACGTGAAAATCCGCGATCACTTGGCAATATTCTTACACGGCGTAAGGACATTCATTTTGACGACGCACTCATCGTCATTTATACAGCGCCAACCTAACAATAAAACGAGCAGCGACGTGCGCTGCTCGTTTCTTTCAACATCGTTAACGTGATTAAGCTTCGCGTCTGCGCCACCATGCTAAATGAGCAAGCAGAGCCAACAACCAGAGATTTAGACTGCCGCCATCGTCATCGGACCCTTTGAAATCACAATTATTGGTTGCAATACCATCGTGACACTCTTTGCCCGCTTCTTCTCTAGCATTGATGATAAAATTTGGTTCAGTGATGTAACGGTTTGGTGGTGTGTCGGCAGTAATGTAAGACTGAACCCAATCGTAGTAGTTACTGACCTTCGTATAAAAACTTGGAATGGTCAGCGAGCCACAAGTCGGCAATACCAAAGGACCACCACTCACGACCCCAATTTGCTTGCCTGTCGCAATGTCCAGGAGCGGGCCACCGCTGTCCCCTTTACAAGCAGAGTTACCATATTGAGTGCTGCTGCTTGGCTCTAAAATCCTATTGAATGTGGGCACTGTACAGATCTTAGTCGCGTTGCTTCTAGAGTTAATCAACCCCGGATAGCTATTGCCAATTTCCAGACGCTCATAACACTTGTCTATCGGAAGAAAGCCGATCTGAGTGGTTTGTAACAAAGGAGAAGCCTCCGATGCCATTGGCGTTGTTGTTCCCCATCCATACACCTGAACATTTTCAGTTCGCTGGTTGGTGTCGTAGTTATCGTTCCAATCCGCAGCTAATCGTGCCTCAATGCTGATCATGTCTTCTTTCGTGGCGAGGTCAGCCACATTCACCCCAGTAACTGGGCGAGTAAGGTAAAGCAGCGCAATGTCATTATCGAGCGCCGTTTGAATAGGCTTCACATTCCCCTTGCTGTCAACATCCGCTTTCGAGATGCGAGTGTAGTTTGGATGCACGACAACATGCGAAACGGTGTAGTAGTTGTCGATACTCGTATCGTGAAGATTATGTACACGAGCAGTGATAGACAGTTCACCCGGCTGGGTAACGTAATAGCTCGCTTCGTTCGAACCTTGCCCCATTACGACACAGTGGGCCGCAGTCATTACCCACTGGTCAGTGACCATAGTGCCGCCACAGTTTTGAAATTCCGCCATGTTACTGGCTCGAATCGCAACGCGATCTGCAGGATTTGACTCCACACTGCCCAAAACGATGGCCTGAGCGGATTGGACACTCATTGCAGCAGCCATCAGTGCAAATAATTTTTTGTACATAATCGTCTTCAATTTGGTAAGCCTGAGCGTATCTTCTTCGAGAGACGAATCTTGGAAAATCCAACGAATAAAAATGTGCGATTCAATTCATTGGATTACCTTGGGTACACATTCAATATCAATCAAAAATGCCAACTGACTCGCACGCAAACCGACTTATTCAAATTAATAAAAACATCGATAACACACAGATTACGCAGTAAAAAAGAGGTGCAAGAGCATTGTGCTATTTAATTGATGAAAAACGAGTTGGCTCCCAGATATACGGCAAAATATTCTCTATATTTAAAGAAAGGACAATGCCGCTGGAGGTCTCTATGATCAAGGTTGAAGACATGATGACTCGCAACCCTCATACCTTGCTACGCACGCATACCTTGCGCGATGCAAAGAGCATGATGGACGCGTTGGATATTCGACATATTCCGGTTGTTGACGCCAATCATCACTTACAAGGCTTGGTGACTCAACGTGATATTCTTGCTGCTCAAGAATCCTGTTTGCACCCAGATGACGCTGAACAATCTTTTACCCTCGATACGCCTCTCTACGAAATGATGCACACTAACATCATGACTGCAGAGCCAAGAGCAGGTCTAAAAGAGAGCGCCATTTACATGCAAAAGCATAAAGTGGGTTGCTTGCCTATCGTGCATAAAGGGCATCTGGTTGGAATCATTACTGACACGGACTTCGTTACGATCGCGATCAACTTACTTGAACTGCAAGAAGAGGTTGAGCCGGAAGAAATTGAACCGGATGAAGAAGCGTTATAAAGACGAAAAAAGAGCGGCCGGGATGCCGCTCAAAATATGCCATTACTGACGCTGATTAAGGAAGTGTTGCAGTGCCAATTAGAATTGGTCTTCTTCGGTCGAACCGGTAAGCGCAGTGACAGATGAGTTACCACCTTGGATGGTGTTCGTCATTCTATCGAAGTAACCTGTACCCACTTCTTGTTGGTGAGCCACAAAGGTGTAGCCTTTCTCTGCTGCTTGGAATTCAGGACGTTGAACTTTCTCAACGTAATGACGCATACCTTCACCTTGCGCATAAGCGTGTGCCAATTCAAACATGTTAAACCACATGTTGTGGATACCCGCTAGCGTGATGAACTGGTACTTGTAGCCCATGTCTGAAAGCTCTTGCTGGAACTTCGCAATGGTTTCTGCATCGAGATTTTTCTCCCAGTTGAACGATGGCGAACAGTTGTATGCCAGCAGCTGATCTGGGTACTCAGCGTGAATCGCTTCTGCGAACTTACGCGCCTCTTCTAGACACGGCGTCGCAGTTTCACACCAAATCAAGTCTGCATATGGTGCGTAAGCCAAACCACGAGAAATCGCTTGGTCGATACCTGCACGTACACGGTAGAAGCCTTCTTGAGTACGCTCACCTTCAATAAAGTCTTTATCGTATGGGTCGCAATCTGAAGTTAGCAGATCTGCCGCGTTCGCATCAGTACGTGCAATAACTAGCGTTGTTGTGCCAGAAACGTCTGCAGCAAGACGCGCAGCTACCAGTTTTTGTACCGCTTCTTGAGTCGGAACCAGTACTTTACCGCCCATGTGACCACATTTTTTAACCGAAGCGAGTTGGTCTTCAAAGTGAACACCAGCGGCACCGGCTTCGATCATCGACTTCATCAGTTCATATGCGTTTAGCACGCCACCAAAGCCCGCCTCTGCGTCCGCTACGATTGGTAGGAAGTAATCAATACCACCTTCATCTTCAGGAGACTTGCCATTCGCCCACTGAATTTGGTCAGCACGACGGAAAGAGTTGTTGATGCGCTTAACCACTGAAGGCACTGAGTCCACTGGGTATAGCGACTGATCCGGGTACATAGTCGATGCAGTGTTGTTATCTGCCGCTACCTGCCAGCCTGATAGGTAAATCGCTTCGATACCCGCTTTCGCTTGTTGTACGGCTTGACCACCTGTCAGTGCACCAAGACAGTTTACATAACCTTTTTTCGCACTGCCGTTGACCAGTGACCACAGCTTATCAGCTCCACGTTGTGCGATTGTATTTGCTGGTACCATCGAGCCACGCAGTTCTACGACTTCTTCTGCAGTATACGTACGCTTTACGTTTTTCCAGCGTGGATTCGTTGCCCAGTCTTTTTCCAGAGCTTCAATTTGTTGGCGGCGAGTCAATGTCATTGGTCTATCCCTCTTTATTATTTGCACTTTTGTTTGTGCGTTGAGTTTCCGTTCTCAGGCAGTACATCCCTATCTGCCTCGAAAGTTTTCACGTTATTGGTATTACAGTTAAGAATTCTTAGTCCAGATAGTCATAACCAGGGACGGTTAAGAAGTTGGTTAGCTCATCGCTAGTTGTTAGCTTCGCCATCAATTGTGCGGCTTCTTCAAAACGCCCGGCTTGATAACGTTCTTCGCCCACTTCTTGTTTCACTACTTCCACTTCTTCTTGCAAGTAGGTTTCGAACAGTGCTTTTGTCACCTGTTGACCATTGTCGAGTGACTTACCGTGCTGAATCCATTGCCAGATTGAGGCGCGAGAAATCTCAGCAGTCGCAGCATCTTCCATTAATCCGTAGATTGGTACACAGCCGTTTCCAGAAATCCAAGCTTCGATGTATTGCAGCGCAACGCGAATGTTGTGGCGCATGCCTTCTTCTGTACGTTCACCGTCACACGGTTCTAGCAACTCGGCTGCGGTAATTGGCGCATCTTCGGAGCGACTAACATCTAGTTGATTTGTTCGCTCTCCAAGTGCCGCACTGAATACTTCCATAGCAGTATCAGCTAGACCCGGGTGAGCAACCCACGTACCGTCGTGACCGTTATTCGCCTCAAGTGATTTATCATTGTGAATTTTATCCAACACTTTCTGGTTTTCTTGCGGGTCTTTCGCGGGAATAAAGGCGGCCATTCCTCCCATCGCGAAAGCACCACGCTTGTGACAAGTACGAACCAACAAACGCGAATAGGCGTTCAAAAATGGTTTGTCCATGGTGACGACTTGGCGATCCGGCAGAACACGATCTGGGTGTTTCTTCAATGTTTTGATGTAACTGAAAATGTAATCCCAACGACCACAATTCAGCCCTACGATGTGCTCTTTAAGTGAGAACAAAATCTCATCCATCTCAAACACAGCTGGTAACGTTTCGATCAGCACGGTCGCTTTGATCGTGCCAGTCTCTAAACCAAAATATTCTTCTGTGAAATGGAACACTTCACTCCACCACTTCGCCTCATGATGAGACTGCAATTTAGGAAGATAGAAATATGGACCGCTGCCTTTTTGAAGCAATGCTTTGTGGTTATTGTAGAAATACAGTGCAAAATCAAAAAGCGCGCCTGGAATGATCTGACCGTGCCACGTCACGTGTTTTTCTTTTAAGTGAAGGCCGCGAACACGGCAGATCAACACCGCTGGGTCGTCCACCAGCTGATAATGCTTGCCATTGCTAGGGTTGGTGTAGCTAATGTTGCCATTAACGGCATCTCGCAAGTTAACTTGACCATCGAGAACCTTGTCCCAAGCTGGCGACATAGAGTCTTCGAAATCCGCCATGAATACTTTTACATTTGCATTCAAAGCGTTGATCACCATTTTGCGATCCGTTGGGCCTGTAATCTCAACACGGCGATCTTGTAGATCCTGAGGAATACCTAAGATCTTCCAGCTACCTTCACGAATATCTTGTGAGTCAGGCAGGAAGTCTGGCAACTCCCCAGCGTCGATGCGTGCTTGCTTTTCTTCTCTCGCTTCCAACAACTCTTCAACACGCCCAGCAAATTTTTCACACAGCAGAGATAAAAAGGTTTGGGCTTCAACAGGGAAAATAGCTTGATGCTCCGGAGCAAGTGCTCCAGTCACCTCAAGCATGCCTTGGGTTTGCTGTGATGGTGGTGTTTTTTGTTCTGTCTGAGCAAGCATAATCATTCATCCTTAACGTGCTTTATCTATCTTGGGCAGTCAGCGTAAAGCTACATTTGTAAGTTATGAACAACAAAATACATCCTTTAACTTTGTGTTCAATCTGTGTGGCCGTGTTCATAGATTGCTTAAGCCTGAGTGCTTTTTCAATCTAGACATAAGTCTTAGCAGCCTTTAAATAAGCTATATCAACAAAGGGTTTAACGAAACCCCCTAGACAAACAAAACACAAAATTCGAAGTTTTATTCGGCACCAAACAAAGCACTGATTTTGGATGCTAATTTGTAAGTTATTACGTAATTAAATTACATTAAATTTTGCAATGAAATATGATTTAAAACAGGTGTATGAATATAGAGGCAAGCGAGAAAACCTTGTACTCATAAGGTCTAGCGTAAGGAATTTAAACGGAGGTTAAACACAATGCGCAGCCAATTGTGTAAAATTAACATTGTGAAATTTCACAATTTTATGAAAGCTTCACGAAAATAAAGCTGTGAAATTTTACAAGTCAAAGTTCACCGACAGAATAAAATACTAGAAAGCGCACCGTTTCCAGTGCGCTTTTAGAGAAATAGTGAGGAAGTAAAGGCTAATACTAATAGCTAAAGCAGTTCGGAAACCACATCTGCAAGTTGGTTAAAAGTGTTTGTTCTTGATGAACTAGGGCGCCAAACCAAACCAATTTCGCGATACGCTTGCTGGCCAGGAGGGTCGATCACCACCAAATTTTGGTTGTGTAACAAGCCGTGTTCGATTGCCATTTGAGGAATAAAAGTGGTACCTAAGCCGTTCGCGACCATCTGCACCAAGGTATGTAAGCTGGTTGCCGTAAACGGGTTAATTTTCTCTTTATCGGTCAGCTTACAAGCGGAAACTGCATGTTCAGTTAAACAATGCTCTTTCTCTAATAGGAACACCGACTCATCCGGCAGATCGTCATAACGGATCGGTACAGGAATCGAATCGACTTGGTTTGCACTGATCACCATACGGAACGGATCTTTGCCGACGACGCGACTCTCCATACCATCGATTTCAACTGGCAACGCTAAGATCAGTACATCTAACTCACCATGACGCAGCGCTTGCAACAAATTGGTGGTGGTGTCTTCTCTTAATAGAAGGTTTAGCTGAGGGAATCGATAATTCACCTCTTGGACGAGGTCACACAATAAGAACGGTGCAATCGTCGGAATACACCCAACCTTCAACTGGCCTTTCATATCATCGCCCTGACATAATCGGCCAAGTTCTACTAAATCTTGTCCTTTGGCCAATAGCTCTCGACCTTGCTTTACGACCATTTCTCCGGTCTGGGTAAAAACCAACGGGCTTTTCTTGTCTTTCTTTTCGTAAAGCGGACAACCGATCAACTCTTCAAGATTCTGAATCCCTTTACTTAACGTTGATTGACTGACAAAGCAGCGTTCTGCTGCCTCGCTAAAATGTCGAGTTTCATGCAGTGTCACTAAATAATGTAACTGCTTCAGACTGGGCCATTTATTCATAATTGTATTTGTATCTACCGCTGTTCCAGTGATCGAGTTAATAGTTTTGTTGTTATCGCTTTTTTCGATTAACTCAATCTATTTATTTCGCTTTTTTCAATACTACAATCTGTACTATAGTTTGTCTCGAACAAACACGGACCAAACCGACATTACTGTATTTGGTTTGGAACTAACCATACTTTTTAGGAGCAAAAAAATGGTACTAGTAGGTCGTCAAGCCCCTGATTTTACTGCAGCAGCTGTTCTAGGTAACGGTGAAATCGTTGAAAACTTCAACTTTGCAGAGTTCACTAAAGGTAAGAAAGCAGTAGTTTTCTTCTACCCACTAGATTTCACTTTCGTTTGCCCATCAGAGCTAATTGCATTCGACAACCGTCTAGCTGATTTCCAAGCTAAAGGTGTTGAAGTTATCGGTGTTTCTATCGACTCTCAGTTCTCTCACAACGCATGGCGTAACACTGCTATCGAAGATGGCGGTATCGGTCAAGTTAAGTACCCACTAGTTGCTGACGTTAAGCACGAAATCTGTAAAGCTTACGACGTTGAGCACCCAGAAGCAGGCGTTGCTTTCCGTGGTTCTTTCCTAATCGACGAAGAAGGCGTTGTACGTCACCAAGTAGTTAACGACCTACCTCTAGGCCGTAACATCGACGAAATGCTACGTATGGTTGATGCTCTAAACTTCCACCAGAAGCACGGCGAAGTATGTCCTGCACAATGGGAAGAAGGCAAAGCAGGTATGGACGCATCTCCAAAAGGTGTTGCAGCGTTCCTATCTGAGCACGCAGCTGACCTAGGCAAAAAATAATAGACCTTCACCCAAGCTCAACGGGTGTGATGGTTGGATGTATATATAAAGCAAAAAGCTATAGCGGGAAAACCGCAAACGCCAATCAGTCTAAGTAAAGTCCTATCGAAGCCCAGAGTATATGCTCTGGGCTTTCTTTTATCTTCAATAAATGTGCTCAAATGAGGTAACACCTAGGCGAAAACTTTACCTCTATTTCCCATCGACATCATACAGATTCTGCCTGTTGGCCCTGCTAATATCTTAGCCATAACACTTACTGTAACGTTAGTAGGATGAATCAAAGTGGTTACTCATCTAGAAGTCTGTATTGATAATATTGAATCTCTTCATTACGCCATTGCTGGTGGCGCAACTCGTATTGAGCTTTGCTCATCTCTCGCATTGGGTGGCTTAACGCCAAGCTTCGGTTTTATGCAGCAAGCGGCCAAACAATCTTCTGTGCCTGTGTATGCCATGATTCGTCCACGCCAAGGCGACTTTTTCTATAACGAAGAAGAGCTAGATATGATGCGCTGGGACATCGAAGCCGCCCATCAATCTGGTTTAGATGGAGTGGTGCTTGGCGTACTGACACAAGAAGGTGATATCCACATGCCGTTTGCCACCGCATTGTGCGAATTTGCACAAGCTCTGGGTCTTGGCATCACGTTTCATCGTGCGTTTGATCAGTGTCGCAATGCAGAACAAGCGTTGGAAGATATCATCCATTTAGGTTGCGAACGTATTCTGACTTCAGGCCTCGCTCCATCTGCACCAGCAGGCGAGAGCGTACTTAAATCTCTTGTGGAACAAGCCCAAGGGCGCATTGCGATCATGGCCGGGGCGGGAGTGAATGCAGACAACGTCCGTCATTTAGTCAAAAACACGAACGTGCAAGAAGTCCATCTTTCAGGCAAGACCACACGCCCTAGCCAAATGACCTTTATTGCTGAACAAAGCAAAATGGGCGCTTCAGATGTCGATGATTTTGCGATTCCTATTACCAGTACTCAAGCCATCGCCAACGTCGCAGCAGCTCTCAAATAACACAATCGAAATCCCCACTTTCTACGTTGAGTGCTAACATATTGAGCATCAAGGAGTGAGGAACGAATAATGTCTAAGCTAAAGAAAAAGGAATACGAACAAGAGCTTAAAAAGCTGCAGGTCGAATTGGTAAAGCTGCAAGAATGGGTTAAACACAAAGGACTAAAAGTCGTCGTTCTGTTTGAAGGCCGTGATGCCGCAGGCAAAGGCGGCGTAATTAAGAGAATTACGGAAAAGTTAAATCACCGAGTTTGCCGCGTAGTGGCATTGCCCGCACCGACTGAAAAAGAAAAGACACAATGGTACTTTCAACGTTATGTCGCGCACCTGCCATCCGCCGGTGAAATCGTCTTGTTTGACCGCAGTTGGTATAACCGCGCAGGCGTCGAAAAAGTCATGGGCTTTTGTACGCCAGATGAATATGAAGAATTTCTACGCTCTTGCCCTGAATTCGAGAGAATGCTGCAACGCTCAGGCATTATTTTGCTCAAGTACTGGTTTTCGGTATCCGACGAGGAGCAGGAAAAACGCTTCTTAGGGCGAATCAACACGCCGATAAAGCGCTGGAAGTTCAGCCCGATGGATCTAGAATCTCGACACCGCTGGGCTGAGTATTCTGAAGCAAAAGACAAGATGTTCGCTTACACCGACACCAAAAACTGTCCTTGGTGGGTTGTACCTTCAGATTCAAAACAAAAAGCGCGCTTAAATTGCATTAGTCATCTACTCAGTCAAATTGAATACAAAGCGCTAAAGTACCCACCAATTGAGTTACCAGAGATCAATAAAGAGGGCTACGTCAGAGCGCCAATAGACGATCAAACGTTTGTGCCGGATAAGTACTGATCTCGGATTCTAAGATCCAAAAGACCAGCGTTCGCTGGTCTTTTTCATTTACATGAAGCGTTACTTCAACACATCATCAATGCTTTGATCACCAAGGTGACGAACGTCCTTACCTTTCACAAAGTAAATAATGTATTCACAAATGTTTTGGCAACGATCCCCTACTCGTTCAATAGCGCGAGCAGACCACATCACCTGAAGAATATGCGGAATATTTTTTGGGTCTTCCATCATGTAAGTCATGAGCTGACGGATCACCGCTTCGTATTCGGCATCCAGCTTATCATCGAGTTTGTGAACCTCTGCTGCGGCTTCAACATCCATACGAGCGAATGCATCCAAAACCTGATGCAACATTTGAATCGCCTGACGGCAGAGAGGTTCTAATGAAACTTGGAATTGGCGTTCTTTCGATGACGGGCTTTCGATAGCGACATAAGCAATGCGTGTCGCGACATCCCCAATGCGTTCAAGATCAGTAATGGTCTTGATGATCGCCATAATCAGACGCAAATCTTTCGCAGTCGGCTGACGTTTGGCGATGATGCGAGTACACGCGTCATCAATCGATACTTCCATTGCATTCACTTTATGATCGTCACGCACAACCTTTCGCGCGAGCTCAATGTCTTCTTTATGCAAGGCTTGAATAGCATACGAAAGCTGCTGTTCCACCAAGCCACCCATGGTTAACACATGAGTACGAATCGATTCTAGCTCTACGTTAAATTGTCCTGAAATATGACGTCCAAAGTGCATGATTTTCCTTATTCCGTGTTTGGTCGAGCCTTAGCCGTATCGACCAGTAATGTAGTCTTCTGTCTGTTTCTTCATTGGCGATGTGAAGATTGAGTCTGCGTCGGAGTATTCAATCAACTTACCCATGTGAATGAATGCGGTATGGTCACTCACTCGCGCGGCTTGCTGCATGTTGTGGGTAACGATCACGACAGTATATTGAGTCTTAAGCTCGTTGATAAGTTCTTCAATAGTTAAAGTTGATATTGGATCCAGTGCCGATGTTGGCTCATCCAATAGCAGCACTTCTGGTTCAATTGCTACAGCACGCGCAATAACTAAACGTTGCTGCTGACCACCCGAAAGTCCAAATGCGTTTTCGTGCAATCTATCTTTCACTTCATCCCACAACGCAGCAGAGCGAAGCGAGCGTTCAACCGCATCATCTAATGTGCGACTGTTCTTAACACCTTGTAAGCGTAAGCCATAAACCACATTCTCATAAATCGACTTAGGAAATGGGTTGGGACGCTGAAAAACCATTCCAACGCGACGCCTAAGCGTTGCTACATCGACATTCGGGTGATAGACGTTCTTACCGTGCAAACGAACTTTTCCGGTGACTTTACATCCTTCCACCAAGTCGTTCATACGATTGATACAGCGCAACAATGTCGATTTACCACAACCAGACGGGCCGATAAATGCTGTCACTCGCCCTTTTGGGATACGCATCGAAATATCGTGTAATGCCTGCGCTTGACCGTAGAAAAGATTAAGGTTCTCTATCGAGATCGCCGTTTGTTCATCCGTTAAGTTATGGACGTCCAGTGGTGGCTCATAACCTAATGTATTATCGAAATTAAACATACTTAATCTTGTCCTAACGTTCTGTATTTTTCTCGTAAATTATTGCGAATGCTGATTGCTGTTAAGTTTAGTCCGACAATCACGGTAACGAGTAAGAAGGAAGTGGCATACACCAGCGGGCGCGCCGCTTCAATGTTGGAGGTTTGAAATCCAACGTCGTAAATATGAAAACCTAAGTGCATGAACTTTCTGTCCAAATGCACGTAAGGGAACTGACCATCAACAGGCAAACTGGACGCCAATTTCACAACCCCCACTAGCATTAGTGGCGCGACTTCCCCTGCGGCACGCGCAATCGCCAGAATCAAACCAGTGATAATCGCAGGCGTTGCCATTGGTAATACCACGCGCCACAACGTTTCAAATTGCGTCGCGCCAAGCGCCAAAGAACCGTGGCGTACTGAGCTCGGAATACGTGTTAAGCCTTCCTCTGTCGTAACAATAACCACGGGCAGTGTTAATACTGCTAGCGTCAAAGCCGACCACAACAAACCCGGCGTACCAAAAGTTGGCGCTGGTAATCGCTCGGCATAAAACACGTTATCGATGGAGGCTCCGATGGTATAGACAAAGAAACCCAACCCGAACACGCCATACACGATCGAAGGAACCCCCGCCAAATTGATGACCGCAATTCGAATAATTCGCGTAAGTGCGTTGTTCTTCGCGTATTCATGCAAGTAAATCGCAGCAACCACCCCAAGCGGCATCACGATAATCGACATGATAAGCACCAAGAAAACGGTTCCGAATATTGCAGGAAAAACGCCGCCCTCAGAGTTCGATTCTCTTGGGTCTTCGGATAAGAATTTCCAGACCTGTTTACCCCAATGCATCACTTTGTCAGGTAACGACATTTGGTTTGGGTACCAGTAGTCCAAAATATCTTCAAGGGGAATCGAAACATGAGAACCCGTCATGTCCTCAACAATTAGTGCATAGCCAGAAAGCTGTAAACGCAAGCCATCCAGTTGTAAGTCCAACTTCGCCAGCTCTTGTTCCACTTGCTCTTTTTGTTGCAAGTTCTGCGCTAAAAAATCCTCCGTTACGGTGTTGTTGAGCTCATGTTTACGCTTGTCTAAACGCAATTGCTCAAGCTTCCAACCCAGGTCTTTCAGTTGGTCGACGACCAAAGAATCAATCTCGTGGCGCAGCGTTTCTGCGTCATCAAGTTTTTTGTTCAACACCGTTTGGATATCAGTTTGATAGAGCTTGTCGCCATCTTGAAACGCCACCAGCTTACCAAAAAAGTATCCACCACTGCTGCGCTCAATCACCGCCCACTCTTTGGGTGTAGTTGGCTCATCCAGCTGCATCTGCAATACGGAAATAAAATCGGCCGGATATAACTCGCGATTCGCAATTTTGATGTTCAATCGAGTCGCGAAATCCTCATCTTCGTCTAACTTCTTGACGGCATCCACTGGAAGATAGCTTCTCGGAACAAAGCTGCGCTCGTAAATCTGGCCAATCAAAATGGTGTTTTCATGCAGCACTTCACCTTGCACCGGTGTCAACGACGTTACGTTCCATTGATACAATGGCACAGGCCAGAAATAGGTTAACCCTTTCCAACCAATGAGGAGCAATAACCCTAACACCGATAACAGACTAATGCTGACCGCACCGCCTGTTAGCCATATCCACGGTGCGCCAGAACGAATCCAATTTAACATTCAGTAACTCGCTCTTTTTCCTGTTCTAAACTACAACGCACGGTATTTATCTCTCAATCTTTGACGTACCAACTCTGCCAGCGCGTTCACAGCAAAGGTGAAGACAAACAAAATCAACGCAGCGAGGAACAACAAACGATAATGCGAACTGCCAACCTCTGACTCTGGCAACTCCACCGCAATGGTTGCCGATAAGCTGCGAAGTCCTTCTAAAATGTTCCAGTCCATCAACGGCGTGTTGCCAGTCGCCATCAAGACAATCATCGTCTCACCAACTGCACGTCCAAGCCCCATCATAATGGCGGAGAAAATACCTGGGCTGGCCGTAAGTAGCACGACGTAAATCAAGGTTTGCCAAGGAGTGGCCCCAAGCGCTAACGATCCATCAGACAAGTGCTTTGGTACAGAGAAAATGGCATCTTCCGCAATGGTAAAAATGGTAGGAATCACGGCAAAGCCCATCGCAAGGCCAACCACCAAAGAATTACGCTGATCAAAACCAATCCCGTGATTGGTCAAAAACAAACGCATGTCGCCACCAAAGAAGGTTTGTTCAATACTTGGAGAAATCCAAACTCCGATACCAATCAACAGTAAAATCACTGGCATAAGAACCAGCGCATGCCATCCATTAGGTAGACGATTACGCAGAGATTGAGGTATCAGAGCCCACAAGCCCCCCATGACCATGGTGCTCAATGGCAACACAAACAACATCACCACGACAGTAATCAGATGGTCTTCGACTATCGGAGCAAACCATAACCCGGCAAGGAAACCGATGATGACGGTCGGCAGTGCTTCCATCAATTCAATGGACGGCTTAACTACTCGACGCATGCGTGGCGACATAAAATACGCCGTATAAATAGCGCCTAGCACCGCCAAAGGCACTGAAAACAGCATCGCAAACATAGCCGCTTTTATCGTGCCGAACGCAATCGGCACCAAGCTAAATTTGGCTTCAAAGTTATCGCTGGCCGATGTAGATTGCCATACAAATTCAGGCTCTGGATAGCCTTCGTACCACACTTTCTGCCACAGTGAAGAAAGCGAGACTTCAGGGTAAGAGTTATCGACCTCCGCCACCTTTAACGAGTCATCATTCCAAGTAATCAGATAGCGTTCATTGTTCGACATTGCCGCCATCGCAGGCGCTTGTTTATAAGCTCGCTTAAACAACACCAGTTTTTCACTGGTCGTGTAATGACTCTGAAGCGTACCGTTGGTGTAGAAACTGTAGAATCCTTTGCGGTGTGAATCCGGCAATAAGTATTTAAGTTCAGACGCTAATTTGAAGTCACGAATATGAGTTAAGGTTCGCTTATCATTTTGCAAAGTATCAAACCATTGCGAAACGCGACCATCATTGTGCGTCACCAACAGGGAATATGCGCCCGCAAGCAAATCAATCGTTCTTACAGAATGCTTTTTATCCCCTTGAGTAAGATCGATAACTTCGCGCACCGTAAACTTTTGAGCGGCTTTGGTCAGAACAATTAACTCCGAACCATCACGCAAATAAAGCGTTTCACCATCCGGTGTTAAGAGCATCTGTTGGGGAGCGTCAAAGCCCGCAGAAAAGGAAAAATCTATCGTGGTTGGAGCGACGCCTAGCGCAGACTTTTCTTGCCAACGCGCTTTGACTTTCCCGCTGCGAGTCTGCCAAACAATAGTTGGAGTTTGTGTTGACGCATTGAAGGCAAATTGAGTCACAGGATCTTGCGCGTCGGTGAGCGTCAAATTCATATCCGTCGACAGCGCCACCACTTCTGGCGGGCGAGTATTTTCTCTCAACGTCGCGTTGAATTCTGGCTTGAAGATATGAGCTAGACCTTGTTCATCCACTAATCCATACCAACCAAGGCCAGGAGCCGATTGAGAAAAAGATACCGGATTAGTCGCTAACTGTTGAGTATAAATGGCGGGCTTGTCAGGTGCGTCCATCGATAAATATTGAATCTCACCACTTTGCGTTAAAACGAAAGCAAGTTGTGAATAGTCATCGACAGAAATGGCCAGAGGCATGCCTACTTGCGTGGTTCGAGTCGCGTGATTAGGTTTGATCTCTGCATCAGAAAACAGAGGAATGATCACCATCGCAAGGTAGACGAAGATCAGAATAAGGGCAGCGAGCACACCCACTCCACCAGATGTCACTGCAAGTCGAACTAAACGATCTTTAATCAGCCGTTTCTTATCTTTTTCCTGCAATGAAAACTCGGCTTGGGCCATGTATCTCTCTACCTTTTTTGACTTAGTACTAGAATATGTCGTTAAGATGACAATTATATTACAGATCACATTAAACACCTGAAAAGAATACAACTCTTATGCAATGCGTGGTATGAAATATATCTGTAACAAAAATCTCATAATGTTTTCACTCGTCTGTTTATCCCCATGATCAGTACGATTACTTCACTTTAGGCTAGGTAAGGTTATGAGCGCAGAAAAACTATATATAGAAAAAGAGCTTAGTTGGTTATCTTTCAATGAACGAGTGTTACAAGAAGCGGCCGACAAAACCGTTCCGTTGATCGAGCGTATTCGTTTTCTTGGGATCTTTTCCAACAACCTCGACGAATTCTACAAAGTGCGCTTCGCTGATGTGAAACGTCGTATTTTGATCAACCAAGAGCGAGGAGGGAGTGACAACTCCAAGCGTCTGTTGAGTAAGATGCAAGCCAAAGCCCTTAAGCTTAACGAACAATTCGACGAACTTTACAGTGAATTAATTAGAGAAATGGCACGGCGTCGCATTTTCTTGGTCAATGAGCATCAACTCGATGAAGCGCAGGAAAAGTGGATCACCAAATACTTCCGCAAAGAAGTCATGCCACATATCACGCCTTTGTTGATGAAAGATGAAATCGACGTGCTGCAATTCCTCAAAGACGAATACGCTTACATCGCCGTCGAACTGCGCAAAGAAGACCACTCTCAATACGCTCTCATCGAAATTCCAACCGACCACCTGCCACGCTTCGTGATGGTGCCAGAGCAAAAAGGCAAACGCCGTAAGACCATCATCTTGCTTGATAACATCATCCGATACTGTTTAGACGAGCTATTTAAAGGCTTTTTCGATTATGATGAGCTCGCAGGCTACGCGATGAAAATGACGCGTGATGCAGAGTACGACTTGCGTAATGAAATCGAATACAGCTTGCTAGAGCAAATGTCAGCAGGCGTAAACCAACGTTTAACCGCCATGCCAGTACGCTTTGTGTATGAGCGTGAAATGCCGCAAGAGATGCTCGACTTCTTGTGCAGCAAACTAAGAATTTCCAATTACGACAACCTAATTCCAGGTGGACGCTACCACAACTTCAAAGATTTCATCGCTTTTCCAAACGTCGGGCGAGAATACCTCGAAAACAAACCAATGCCACCAATGAAGTGTGCAGACTTTGAAGGTTACGCCAACAGTTTCGAAGCCATCAAAGCCAAAGACATTCTGCTCTACTACCCTTATCACACCTTTGACCATATTGGTGAATTGGTTCGCCAGGCCTCCTTTGACCCGAAAGTGCTCAGCATCAAAATTAATATCTACCGTGTAGCCAAAGACTCTCGCTTGATGAACTCTTTGATTGATGCAGTGCATAACGGCAAAAACGTTACTGTAGTCGTTGAGCTGCAGGCGCGATTTGATGAAGAAGCAAATATTGAATGGTCAAAAGTTCTGACTGAAGCTGGCGTGCACGTCATCTTTGGTGCGCCCGGTTTAAAGATTCACTCAAAGTTATTGATGATCAGTCGCCGTGAAGGTGACGATATTATTCGCTACGCGCACATTGGCACGGGCAACTTCCACGAAAAAACCGCTCGAATCTATACCGACTTTTCGCTGCTCACCGCAGACCAAGAAATCACCAATGAAGTGCGCAACGTGTTTGGATACATTGAGAACCCTTATCGCCCAGTGAAGTTCAATCACTTGATGGTTTCTCCGCGTAATTCGCGCACCCAAATTTACCGCCTGATTGACAATGAAATCGCCAATGCAAAGGCGGGCAAAAAGGCAGGATTAACCATAAAGGTCAACAACCTCGTAGATAAAGGCATCGTCACCCGTCTTTACGCAGCAAGCAACGCGGGGGTAAAGATCAACATGATCATCCGAGGCATGTGTGCGTTGGTTCCTGGAATTGAAGGCGTCAGCGAAAACATTCGAATCATCAGTATCGTTGATCGCTTTTTGGAACACCCACGCGTAGTGATCACGCACAATGATGGGGATCCTCAAGTCTACATTTCATCTGCCGATTGGATGACACGAAACATCGATCATCGTATCGAAGTTGCCGCTCCTGTTCGTGATCCACGTTTGAAACAGAGAATTATTGATATAACTAACATCCACTTTACCGATACAGTAAAGGCACGTTTGATAGACAAAGAGATGAGCAATAGCTATGTACCGCGCGGAAACCGTAAAAAAGTTCGCTCACAAGTTGCCATCTACGACTATCTTAAAAATATAGAAAAGCAAACGAGAAGACAAAAGTCAGATGTCTCAGATACTTGAACAAGATGAACGCTATATTGCCGCGATCGATCTCGGCTCTAATAGCTTCCACATGGTGGTGGCGAAAGTGGTCGGCAGCGACCTACAGCTCATCAGTCGCCATAAACAGAGGGTTCGTTTAGCCTCTGGCCTAGACAGTGAATTGAATTTAAGTCACGCCTCCATGGAGCGAGCGTTGGAGTGTCTTGCGATGTTCGCAGAGAGGCTGCAAGGCTTTGAGGAATCCAATGTGCGCATCGCTGCTACACACACGCTAAGAAGAGCGAAAAACGCGCATTTGTTTATCCAACGTGCAAAAGCAGTCATGCCGTTCCCGATAGAGATTATTCCGGGAGAGGAAGAAGCGCGCCTAATTTACTTGGGTGTCGCACACACTCAAGTGGAATCTAATTCTAAACTGGTGGTCGATATTGGCGGTGGCAGCACCGAGATGATCATCGGACAAGAGTTCGAGCCAGAACTGCTTAATAGCAAACAGATGGGTTGCGTCAGCTTTACACAGCAGTACTTCAAAAATGGCAAGTTATCGAGCAAAAACTTTAGCAAAGCCATGCTCGCTGCCGAACAAAAGCTAGAGTCCATCGCGACCAAATACCGCAAGAAAGGTTGGGATATTGCACTCGGCTCATCAGGCACCATCAAAGCGATTCAAGAAGTATTGATTGGGCTGGGCTTTGAAGACGGTCTAATCACAGCAAAGCGTCTGAGTAAGCTCATTGATACTTTAAACGAGTTCGCGTCAATTGATGATATTCAGTTGACTGGCTTGACCGATGAACGTAAACCGGTATTTGCCGCTGGTGTGGCGATTTTAGCTGCGATTTTTCAGGCACTAAAAATCGACCAGATGTTTTTCTCTGATGGAGCATTGAGAGAAGGCTTGTTATATGAAATGGAAGAGCGGTTTGCTCGCTCTGACATTCGCATGCGTACCACGGAAAACCTAGCACAAAAACATCGTGTGGATCTCGAGCACGCTGCACGCGTAAAAGGTCACGCACGCGAGATGCTTGAACAAGTACATTCTGAGCTTGGGATTAAAAAGAAAAGCGAACTGTTTGATTTATTAGAATGGGCCGCTCTGCTGCATGAAGTTGGGCTAAGCATCAACCTACGCAGCTTCCATCGCCACTCGTTTTATATTCTTCTGCATTCAACCCTGCAAGGTTTTAACCGTGAGCAACAACTCGTCTTGGCGACGCTTGCACGCTTTCAACGCAAAGCGCTAAGGCTCAATGAGTTACCAGAGTTCAACCTCTACAAACAAAGTGATGTGTTAAGCCTGATTAAGATTCTTCGTCTGTCCATAGTCCTTAATGGGCAACGCAACGACGACCCACTACCTGACATCACTTTATCGATCAAAGGCGATGAATGGATGCTCACTTGTACCGATGAAGCATGGTTAGATAATAATAAGTTGCTGCATGCCGATTTGCTGGAAGAACAAGATAGATGGGCAAGTGCGAGGTGGACACTCACTTTTTAGTTTTCGGTACAATAAAAAGTCGGCTTAAAGGCCGACTTTTTTTAACTCTTCCGCTGCGAAATCTGCAGTGATCGGTACATAGCCATCTTTTTCGACTAACGCTTGTCCCTGAGCAGAGAACATAAAACGAATAAACTCGGCTTCTATTGGAGATAACGGGTAATCAGGATGCTTGTTCACGTACACATAAAGGTAGCGTGATAGTGGGTACTTACCTGAGACAATATTCGTGCGAGTCGGGCTAACATAGTTAACCCCGCGTTTAGCTATGGGAACCAACCTTACGCCAGCCACTCGATAACCAACGCCAGAATAACCAACTCCGCTGATGGTCGATGCCACAGATTGCACCACAGAAGCCGAGCCCGGTTGTTCATTCACTCGGGTTTTGAAGTCACCGCCACACAGCGCATTGCTTTTGAAGTAACCATACGTCCCGGACACAGAGTTACGCCCAAACAACTGCAAGTTGCGCTTCGCCCATTCGGCTTTTAAACCTAATTGCTGCCAGTTAGTGATGAACTGACTTTCTCCACAACGCAACGTAGCGGAAAACATCGCGTCCAATTGATTAAAGTTCAAACCTTGAATGGGATTGTCTTGATGCACAAAAATACCAATAGCATCAATAGCAACGCGCAACGCTGTAGGTTTGTAACCATGCTGTCGCTCGAACGCCTCGATTTCTTTCAAACGCATCGGGCGGCTCATTGGGCCAAACTGCGCCGTTTGCTCTGTTAAAGCAGGTGGCGCCGTTGACGAGCCTGAAGCTTGAACTTGCGCGTTGATGTTTGGGTAAATGGATTTAAACTCTTCCACCCAAAGTGTGGTCATCCCTGCCAAAGTGTCTGAGCCTACCGAAAGCAAATTACCAACAATGCCAGTGGTTTTATGGTAGTTCGGTAATGGCTTATCTTGAGCAACCGCCATACTCGAACAAATAAGCGCGATACAAGCGATGGCTTTACTGACTCGACGTCCCATTATTTCACCACTAAACGACTTGGAAGTACGAACGAGAACTTGCTTCCTACACCGACTTCACTTTGAATTTCCAGGTGTGAGTCATGATGGCTCAACGCATGTTTCACAATTGCCAATCCTAAACCACTGCCACCCGTATCGCGTGAACGTGCTTTATCAACTCGGTAGAAACGCTCAGTCAGTCGATGCAAGTGTTGTGGCTCAATGCCATCACCACTGTCTTCAACTTCAAGGCACGCACCTTGTGCGGTTTGATACCAACGAACATGAATATTGGCTCCCGGAGGAGTGTACTTCACTGCGTTGTAAACAAGGTTGGAGATCGCGCTGCGCAATTGGTCATCATCTCCAAGCACGCGAAGGCTAGTATCGACATCAAACGTGAGTTTATGTTGGTCATCACCACTTAAGCTGATCGCTTCTTTCTCTAATACTTCAAGCATTGCTGGCACATTAACGACATCTTCCAACTCATGCATCGGCGCGGCTTCAATCTTAGATAAGGTAAGAAGTTGATTCACTAAGCTGTTCATGCGGTTAAGCTGCTCCGTCATCACCCCATGCGCTTTAGTCCACATAGGGCCGACGATCATGTCTGGGTCTTCCGTCATCTCCAGATAACCTTGTAGTACGGTCATCGGAGTGCGTAGCTCATGAGAAACGTTAGCGAAGAAGTTACGACGCATTCCTTCAAGTTGCTTAAGTTGGCTCACGTCACGCACCACCATCAGGTGTTCACCTTCAGTGTAAGGCACGATACGCAGTTCTAACATACGTTCGACATTCAACGGCGAGCGCATTTCTAGCGGTTCAGAGAAATCTTTTTTATTGAGGTACTTGATGAAATCTGGAGTTCGAATCAGGTTCGAGATAGGTTGACCGGAATCTTCTGGCCAATGGAAGCCTAACAGGTGTTGAGCTAATCGGTTACACCAAACAATGTTGCCTTCCGCGCGAAATACTACGACGGCATCGGGCAATGATTCGGCACCGTTTCTAAAGCGACGGATCAGATTGGTGAGCTCTTTGCGTTTACGACGTTGACGCTGTTGCAAACGATAGAGACCGTTAAAGAGAGACTCCCAGTTACCACTGCCAGACGGCGGAGTCAGGCGTTTTTCATCCCATAACCAAGAAGACAAGCGCACTTGGTTATGCAAATGCCACACAAGCTGCAAAGCCGTGGCAGCCAAAAGCAACCACGGCATATAACCGAATATCCACCCCACTATCACCCAAGGGGTGTAAAAAAAAGCCAGCTCCCAGGCCAGCTTTTTCCACGTTAATCTTTCAACCACTCATTACTCCAGAAATGGCATTGATAAGCTGCGTAAAAATCTAAGCCTTTGTTGAGAAGCGGTAACCAGCGCCACGAACGGTTTGAATCAGTTTGTCGTGACCGGCAGCTTCCAGTGCTTTACGAAGACGACGGATATGAACGTCAACAGTACGGTCTTCAACATAAACATTGGTGCCCCACACGTTATTTAGCAGCTGCTCACGGCTGTAAACACGCTCTTGATGGGTCATAAAGAAGTGCAGCATCTTGAACTCGGTAGGCCCCATATCAACCGCTTCATCATTCGCAGTAACACGGTGAGAAACAGGATCGAGTTTGAGACCTTGAACATCAATCACATCTTCTAATGCGGTCGGCGTAACACGGCGAATAACCGCTTTAAGGCGAGCAACTAACTCTTTAGGAGAAAACGGTTTGGTAATGTAGTCATCTGCACCAACCTCTAAACCGCGAACTTTATCTTCTTCTTCACCGCGAGCAGTCAGCATCACAACAGGAATGTTGCGTGTAAGCTCTTCACGTTTCATGTGTTTGATAAAATTAATGCCACTACCGCCAGGTAACATCCAATCCAGTAATACTAAATCAGGGAAGGGTTCAGCCAGTTTGGTTACAGCAGTATCGTAATCTTCCGCCTCTACCGCCTGGTAACCTTTTTGTTCAAGCACGAAGCAAAGCATTTCACGAATTGGAGCTTCGTCTTCAACAACCAGAATCCTTCTAGACATAATTGAGTAACCTTATGTTTGTTGAGCTAATGAATTTAAGAGACAAAGCGCGCCCCTCGATGCATAAGCATTATCACTACCAATTATGACACTTTTGTGACCTTTGAAAACAAATTTTCATATAACTTTCTTTTGGGGTTCATCCTGATATTTTTCATTTCTATTAAGACATCAGCTCAAAAATTCCCTATGATTACTCCCTTGTCATCAAGCCTAGAGAAGATTTATGTGGTTTAAAAACTGTCTGGTATATCGCGTTAACCGCGAGGTTAACTTCAACGCCGATCAACTAGAAACTCAACTCGCTGAGTTTCGATTCACCCCTTGTGGTAGCCAAGATAAACAAAAGTTTGGTTGGGTTAGTGCTATGGGTCGACATGGCGACATGATGACGCACGTGTCAGAAAACCGCATTCTGATCTGTGCAAAAAAAGAAGAGAAAATGCTGCCTGCTTCTGTGATTAAAGAGTCTCTGAATGCAAAAGTAGACGCTATGGAAGCGCAAGAAGGTCGCCCTCTGAAGAAGAAAGAGAAAGACAACTTAAAAGATGACATCGTGATGGACTTACTGCCTCGCGCTTTTAGCCGCAGCAGCCACACTCACGTGTTGATTATGCCAAAAGAAGGCTTCATCCTTGTCGATGCAAGCAGCTACAAAAAAGCAGAAGACGTATTAGCGCTACTGCGTAAAACCATGGGTAGCTTACCTGTTGTTCCTGCGATTCCAGAAGTAGCAATTGAAACAACGCTAACTGATTGGGTTAAAACAGGTAACACGCCGCAAGGCATCACCATGATGGACGAAGCTGAGTTAAAATCAGTACTTGAAGAAGGTGGCGTGATTCGCTGTAAGAAGCAAGAGCTGACCACAGATGAAATCCGCAATCACATCGCAGCTGACAAAGTCGTGACGAAACTTGCACTTAACTGGCAAGACCGAATCGAGTTCATCATGGCTGAAGATTCCGGCATCAAACGTCTAAAATTCTCAGATGAGTTGAAAGATCAAAACGACGATATCCCACGTGAAGATCAAGCGGCTCGCTTTGATGCTGACTTCTCACTAATGTGCGGTGAATTCAGCGCTTTCCTACCAAATCTATATGAAGCGCTAGGCGGCCTGCCTAACCCTAACGCATAAGATAACCCTACTTTTTAATAAATACGCCCTCACTTTTTGTAGGGCGTTTGTTCATCTAAAGCACAATTCTCCTAGTCACAGTTCACATTTTGACGTAAAATTTGCGCCCCATTTCCATAAGGTGGAATTGGCCTGACTTGTGATCAGATAAAAGAGAATTGAGCAATGACAACTGAGAAAGCATTCGTACCTGAGCTACTGTCTCCAGCGGGCAGCCTGAAAAATATGCGTTACGCATTCGCCTACGGCGCAGATGCAGTTTACGCTGGCCAACCTCGCTACAGCCTTCGCGTACGTAACAACGAGTTTAACCACGAGAACCTAAAAATCGGTATCGATGAAGCACATGCCCTAGGCAAAAAGCTTTACGTGGTATGCAACATCCAACCACATAACTCGAAGCTAAAAACCTTCATTCGTGACCTTAAACCAGTCGTTGAGATGGGCCCTGACGCGTTGATCATGTCAGATCCTGGTCTAATCATGATGGTTCGTGAAGCTTTCCCAGAAATGCCAATTCACCTTTCTGTACAAGCAAACGCTGTAAACTGGGCAACCGTTAAGTTCTGGGCAGCGAATGGCGTTGAACGTGTAATCGTTTCTCGCGAGCTCTCTCTAGAAGAAATCGAAGAAATTCGTGAGCATTGCCCTGAAACTGAACTAGAAGTATTCGTTCACGGTGCACTATGTATGGCTTACTCTGGTCGTTGCCTACTTTCTGGTTACATTAACAAGCGTGACCCTAACCAAGGTACATGTACTAATGCATGTCGTTGGGAATACAAAGTTGAAGAAGGCAAAGAAAACGACGCTGGCGACATCGTTGAGAAGTTTGACCCAACTGAAGCACAGCCTGTTGAAATTCAAGACGAGCGCCCTGAAACCACTATCGGTCGTGGTAAACCAACGGATGAAGTGGTTCTGCTTTCTGAAGCGCATCGTCCAGAAGAAAAAATGGCTGCCTACGAAGATGAACACGGCACTTACATCATGAACTCAAAAGACCTACGCGCGGTTCAGCACGTAGAGCGTCTAACGAAGATGGGAGTTCACTCACTAAAAATCGAAGGCCGTACTAAGTCGTTCTACTACTGTGCACGTACTGCTCAGGTTTACCGTAAAGCGATCGACGACGCAGTTGCAGGTAAACCATTCGATGAAAGCCTAATGGGTACACTAGAAAGCCTAGCTCACCGTGGTTACACAGAAGGTTTCCTACGTCGTCATACACACGATACTTACCAAAACTACGACTACGGTTACTCAGTCTCTGACGCACAACAATTTGTTGGTGAGTTCACAGGTAAACGTCGTGGCGACATGGCAGAAGTTGAAGTGAAAAACAAATTCGTTGTAGGTGACAGCCTGGAGTTAATGACACCAAAAGGTAACGTTGTTTTCACTCTAGAAGCGATGGAAAACCGCAAATCAGAGTCAATTGAAGACGCAAAAGGTAACGGCCACTTCGTATTCATTCCTGTTCCTGAAGACATGAACCTAGAATACGGCCTGTTGATGCGAAATCTAAACGCAGGCCAGGACACTCGTAATCCTACTGGTAAGTAATCATGGCGTTACTCATCACTGACAAATGCATTAACTGCGACATGTGTGATCCGGAATGCCCGAATGGCGCGATCAGCATGGGAGACAGCATCTTCGAAATCGACCCTAACTTATGTACTGAGTGCAAAGGTCATTACGAAAAGCCTACCTGTCAGTCAGTTTGTCCAATAACAAAATGTATTATTACTGATCCAAACCACATTGAGACAGAAGAGCAATTGCTTGAAAAGTTTGTGGTGATTCAGGGACTCGCCTAAATAAAATGAGGTTCAACTTTGCGAACAAAGTTGAACCTTTTTTTATCCTGATTTTTCGATTGGATAGATATTGCAAAACAACTCTTTCTCAAAGTGATACTCGAGTCTTTCACGCCAATTTTCAGCTTGGGATACAGGAATTAAATAGAAGTTTTCCCTGCTCGTATCTGTAACGAAAGCCATTCCATATTGCATTAGCTCGTAATGCACATCATTAACAAATCCCGGATCGAGACGCTGACGTCCCGTCAGGTGATTAACATCTTCACGAGTCAGTAAGACTCCCTTGGGATCACTACTAAATCTGTGTCTTAACCACTCTGCAAATTCTTTTGCACAAATAATAGTCATGGTTTTGTCCTTGATTCATTCTACGACAGGTCACTCCACACCCCCGCCTCAATACCTTGTCTGCGTTGCCAATTTTGCTTACCAACCGACAGACATATTGTTCAGAAATCAGAGTATCGTGACGAAAGATCTTTCAAAACAGAGTCGTTACCACTCAACAATACATACAACCCGTTATTTATTTAAGATTTCTATAATATGTCACCCAAACGAGTTGGGTTAGTTTTTGTATTGGTATTATTCACTGTAGACAAAAGTATGATGTTTCTCCAGTTTCACCTGAGCAGAAACAAGAACAAAGATGAGACGTTATTTACTGACGATAAGTGGCTGACATTGTGGTGGAATCGCTTTTTTCTTTTTAGGTTTAGCCGCTACTTTTGCTGGCTGAGGCTTCGCAGGGACAACTGCTTTTGGCTTCCAACTAGCTAACTCCGAACCACACCCATCACCAGAAGGAGGAGGTGCTTGATCTACACAATTAGAGCTTGAGTCAGGGCATGATAAGCGCACATGAAAATGATAATGATGCCCCCACCAAGGACGAACTTTACGTAGCCAAGAACGATCTTTTCCCCCTTCCTGAGCACACAGTTGCTCTTTGATAACAGGGTGAACAAAGATACGAGCCACCTCATCGCTCTTAGCAGCATAACGGATGAGTTCAAAATGCCTCTTATCCCATCGATGATTTAATATCGAGTAGTCTTGCAGATCAACCACACTCATCGGTTTCGGCAATTGAAGTTCGTTATAGGAGAGAGGAGAGTCAGCTAAACGCAACCAGATATCAATATCCAGCCCCGTTTGATGGCTTGAATGACCAGATGAAAAACGGCCGCCACGAGGTAAAGAAAGGTCGCCAATTAGTAAAGTAGTTTTTAACTTTTGATTCGCCTTTAAAGCTAGGCTTTCAACAAAATCTATAGTGTTAGGGTGCCCATAGTAGCGATTCGTTCGACTACGTAACACTTGATAACCTGTACCTTCTAAAGGCAGCGGGGAAGCCCCATCTAAGCAGCCATTCGCGTAACTACCAATAGAAGAGGACATATTATGAGTGGGAGCACTAACTTGCTCCCATGGCGTAGCATAAAGAGGAGCTGAGAAAAATAAACTTAAATAAAAAGAAAGACTCAGCCGCATCATACATCCCCTTTAGTAATGTTCACCATTATCATAGTAGGCATTTGGCGATAGTGCAGAAAAAATGACTGCTACATCAATATCTTCACCGACTACACCACGAACCTGTTGTGTAATTACTTTCGCCACCTTGTCTTGGGTCTCTTGTCCTCGATCAAACCACAAAACTTCAACAAAAGGATAAGCAGGACTTACCTCGCCTTCACTAAAGAAAGTTGTGTAGATGTACTCAAAAGTAAAATCTTCTCGTGGACTATTCATTAGTGGCTGGAGCTCGTCAGTCAGTGGCTTTGATAAAGCTTGTACTGCTTGAGGTTCTACAGCGCGAAATCGTAGATGTGGCATAAGGTTAATCCTATATTTGTAGTGTCCTAAGATGATAACAGGAACAACAACGCTAATCATCCCAACAACAACTAGACGCGTTCTTAAAAATACCCAGAAAAACGCTAATAAATATCAACAAGACCTTGAGATTCCCATCAGTGACATACAACGACAAGGTATCACTAGCGGCTAGATATTAATCCTGCTGGAAAGTTGCTGTTCTTTATATAGGGAAAGTAGATAAGAGATTAGGGCAGTTAAGACTTAGCAACCATTAGCTACGCGCCTAGAATCGCCTATTTGGGAACTTGAATTCACAAAGAATAAATTTGCCATTTTACAAACGTAAAAAAGCCTCAGTCTTTCGACTGAGGCTTTAAATATGGCAGGGGTGGAGAGATTCGAACTCCCAACACGCGGATTTGGAATCCGCTGCTCTGCCAATTGGAGCTACACCCCTGTAGTTCGTGTTTAATGAGACGACTCTCAAATAAGTGGCGGAGCGGACGGGACTCGAACCCGCGACCCCCGGCGTGACAGGCCGGTATTCTAACCAACTGAACTACCGCTCCGCACTGGTTAGACCTAAGTCTAAATTTAAAGCCTGGCGATGTCCTACTCTCACATGGGGAAACCCCACACTACCATCGGCGCTATTTCGTTTCACTTCTGAGTTCGGAATGGAGTCAGGTGGGTCCAAAACGCTATGGTCGCCAAGCAAATTCTTTAATTCGGAAAGCTGTTTCTGTGTTCTCTACACA
>NZ_JYOQ01000143.1:0-393 GCF_000960545.1 Vibrio sp. S457-15
AGCAGTAGCGAGGTAGTATAGGAAGAGCAAAATTATAACCAACCGGCTAGCGCGCCGCCGCTAACCCGGTGATGTTCCCTGCACTTGGGAAAATCATTTTAATTGCGATGATAAATAAGATGATGCCACCAGTGATACTTAAGGTTTCCGGCTGTACGTGCAAAAAGCACAGGATGCTTTTTCTGGCGAACAAGAACAACATCGAAATCCATAAGGCAAAAATCAACCCCCGGATGAGCAACTTACGACCTGTCTCTTATACACATTCGATGCAGCCGACGAAGAGGATAGTGGGGAGGCTTGTGTATGTCCACTCATGAAAAACTTATCGCATCCATAACTACGCGATGCGGAGCAGATCCTATCACCTACGGTTTGATTATAACTTCCATT
>NZ_JYOQ01000144.1:0-278 GCF_000960545.1 Vibrio sp. S457-15
GACTCAAATTCCAAGAACACTTGAATGTGTTATTTTGGTGTTTGTCTTAAAGACAAACATTGAGAACTTTACAAACAACAATAAATTGTTGTTTTGTCAGCTTTCCAAATTGTTAAAGAGCTATGTTAGCTACAAGCTTGCGCTTGTGAACTATCAATCTGTGTGGACACTCATCGTGAGTAATCATCGTTTAAGGAGGTGATCCAGCGCCAGGTTCCCCTAGCGCTACCTTGTTACGACTTCACCCCAGTCATGAACCACAAAGTGGTAAGCGTCCC
>NZ_JYOQ01000145.1:0-389 GCF_000960545.1 Vibrio sp. S457-15
CCGCCCAAGAGTTCATATCGACGGCGGTGTTTGGCACCTCGATGTCGGCTCATCACATCCTGGGGCTGAAGTCGGTCCCAGGCATGGCTGTTCGCCATTTAAAGTGGTACGCGAGCTGGGTTTAGAACGTCGTGAGACAGTTCGGTCCCTATCTGCCGTGGGCGTTGGAAGATTGAAGGGGGCTGCTCCTAGTACGAGCGGACCGGAGTGGACGAACCTCTGGTGTTCGGGTTGTGTCGCCAGACGCATTGCCCGGTAGCTAAGCTCGGAATCGATAACCGCTGAAAGCATCTAAGCGGGAAGCGAGCCCTGAGATGAGTCTTCCCTGATACTTTACGTATCCTAAAGGGTTGTCGGAGACGACGACGTTGATAGGTCAGGTGTGTAAG
>NZ_JYOQ01000146.1:0-406 GCF_000960545.1 Vibrio sp. S457-15
CGATTCTTTAACCAACCACCCAGGTGCTTCAGCGAAGCTTGATACTGGCAGATTACGTTAACCACGTTTGATGTACGCGCACTCTTCGAGAAGACCGCCTAGTACTTCAGAAAGGTGCGCCAGTTTGCCGTGTTCTTTTGAGTTTAGGAATTCAACTCTTAGCGAGTGCTCGTGAGTCACAGCGTGTGTACGAACAATGATCTTCGGCAGGCTCAATCCAAGCTCTGCGTGCAGCTCCACTTCGTAGCTGTATTGGCTTGCACCCACTACTTTCGCTTTTAGTTGCTCATCAAGTTGTTTTGTCCAAGCTTCTACTGCTGCTGCATCATGACACGGCTCAGCCGTTAGACGAGAAGTGTAGATAAGCTCATGCACTAAGGCGCGAGGGTAACGACGGCTCATACGA
>NZ_JYOQ01000147.1:0-402 GCF_000960545.1 Vibrio sp. S457-15
ATAAAAGACGGCCAACTTAACAGGGGTTGAAATCACTGTCGGTGATAACATGGTCATCCCCAACCCACTCAAAATAACTGCAATCAAAAAGTCGATACTGACAAAAACGATATAAAGCTTTAACCCTAGTTCAAAGCCTTTATAAAGATCGTAAATCAAGCTACCAACAAAGTATTTAAAGGTGTCATGCTCTTTATCCAAATTAAATGGCAACTCAATCACTTCGCTTAATTTGTCGGTTTTTTGTTTTGCATGTTCTAGCAATTCAGGGAAAAATGTCGACCATTCACTGACTAATGAATACATGGTGACGTTTTTCGGCATATCGTTGTCAACATCTTGATTCAACTCTTGCTTTTCTTGCTGAGAAAAATAAGGTTTTACACGCTCAATACCTGGTTG
>NZ_JYOQ01000148.1:0-308 GCF_000960545.1 Vibrio sp. S457-15
ACCATCTCGCCCCTTACTGTTGTCAAAAGCATCTTTAACCTTTGCATCAAACTCTTGGCGAGTTGCTTCGCGTTGAATACCCTTGTGGCGATGCTTAATCCAATAATAAAACCCACTTCGAGAAACCCTGAATACCTTAACCATGCGGACAACACTGAAGCACAGCAAGTGTTCAAGCATGAGTTCATAGCAATCTACTTTAGATTTTTCGCGAAGTAGGTGGCGGCCTTTTTTACGATATCTAGCTCTTCTGCTTGTTCTGCCAACTGTCTTTTGAGTTTGGCTACTTCAGCAGCTCGATTTTGCCG